>CAZNRF010000420.1:0-3069 GCA_964575075.1 uncultured Spirochaeta sp.
GTGGACACCGAGTTCCATGCATCATGCGCTGGCCGGGGAAGATCGCCGGGGGAACGGAGTGTGAAGGGATCGCCGCCTCGATAGATTTTTTTTCCACGTTGGCTGATCTGGCCGGTGCTCCGCTGCCAGCGGACACTGTGATTGACAGCATTTCGCTGGCAGATGCCATTCTCGATGGAAAGTCCACCTCTCGCGACAGCTTTGCATACTATAAGGGGCCCAACTTGGAGGCTGTGCGCAAGGGCGACTGGAAGCTTCATTTCTGGAAGACCGAATGGTCCTCGGATGGCTCCGAAGATAAAGTGGTCTCGGAACTCTACAACCTGCGCGATGATGTAGGTGAAACCAACAATGTCTATGAACAGCATCCTGACATTGTCATGGAGATTGAGGCTCAAGCAGATGCGTTTCGGAGACATTTCGGCGACCGGCGACTGAATTGCGTAGGGAATGAGATTCGCGACGTCGGTGTATGCAGAAATCCTCAGCCGTTGACCGAATACGACGAAAACCATCCCTACATGATAGCCTACTACGATTTGGCTGACATGCCGACCATGAACGGCTGAGCAAAGATACGAGAAAGAGTTTATGGCAGAACAAATCCACCCAGTCCCAGAGAAAGGGGCTGTTTATGAGAGAAAATAGAACTGTAATTGATTTTGGTACTTCGAAAGGCACACTCCGACATCGCCTTCACAGTAGCGGTTTCATGCCGAATATCAGCAGACAGGGTATCAGAGACTTCTCCGACGCATTCGAAAAACTACATTTTTTAGAGGCGCGGACGCATGACCAGGCATTGGCCAACCCGGGACAGCGTGTCGTCGACACCCATTTCGTGTTTCCGAGAATCAACGCCGATCCCGCGGATCCCGCCAATTACTATTTTGCGGCAACCGACCATCTTTTCGAATTGTGCAGGTCATGCGGAACCAAGATCATGTATCGACTGGGAACATCCATCGAGCATACCGAGGAACGCCATTTCAATGCGCTCATGCCGGAGGATTTCGAGCATTATGCGGAGGTGTTGGCCGGGATCGTGCGCCACTATAATGAGGGCTGGGCAAACGGGTATCACTGGAACATCGAATACTGGGAAATATGGAACGAAGCCGACATCGGGCCTCGAATGTGGAGCGGCACACTCGAAGAGTACCACCGTTTCTACGGTGTTGTCGCGAAGCGCTTGAAGAAGGAATTCCCCGACATCAAGATTGGTGGCCCGGCCTTCGCCGGACTGAAAGAGCAGCCCTTTTCAGACCTGTTGACCTACTGTCGGTATAACGGTGTGCCTGTCGATTACATCTCCTGGCATTGTTATACCGACGATGTTGCAGATCTTGTGGCGCAACCCCTTCGCGGCCGTCAATTGCTGGATGCGCATGGTTTCACCGAGGCGGAAACGATGATCAACGAGTGGCACTACTTGACCAGCTGGGAGGGACTGCACCGTAACGTGAGCCCGGAAGGATACGAGAAGGCCCTGAATGGCCCCTCGGGCATGTTCGGCATCGATTCCGCCGCATTCAATATCAGCGTCATTGCGGGCTGGCACGATACACCCCTTGATTCCGCTTATTATTACGGCTTCGGCGACAAGACCTGGGGGTTTACAACGCCTTATCTGGCGCTCAACAAGAATTACTACAGCATGTACCTTGTCGGCCAGATGGTGACCCGCTTCTCCAACCGGGTCGATGCAAGGGGTGGCAATGAGAATGTGACGATACTTGCGGGAAAGGATGAAGCCGGAAACCGCGGCATCCTGATCGCCGACTATCGCGGCGCAGAACTGGAAATTCCGATAGTAGTCAACGGCGTGGGAACAATCCGTAATCCAGTCGTTGCTTTGCTCGACTCGTCCTCGAACCTCAAGGAAATAGAAGCGGATTTCACCGACAACCGCTTGATCCTCCACAAAAAGGAATCCGGCTCGGCGGTCTTTTTCATCACCTTCCAAGATGGAGAGCGTTGACGTACCAACGCTCCCCGGACGTTCCGGGGCATAGAACGTAGTACAAATTTACAAGCGCATTCATACGCTTCGTTCTTCTCACTCGCTCTCAACCATGCTACGGACCGGTGTCACATGACGGAACTGTCCAGCCCTATGCTCCTCGGCATCCTATGCCTTACCATTGTAGGCTCGACCTGGGCGCTGGTGGGAGCCATCATGGGGCACGCGCCCAAGTTCGGAATTGATACCGGGATCATCCAACTTTTTGGGGTCTTGGTTCCGTTCACGGTGTCACTGGTTCTGTTTGCCACCGGTATTGTGCCCGCCTTTTCAACCGATCTCACTACCGGACTGATGACGGCCGGGATATACGCCGTCGGCGGGATGTTGAATTTCGCTCTACTCCAATTAATGGCAAAAACCATGCAACGGGGGCCGAACGGAATTGTATGGGCGATTATTCAGTCAGGCCTGATATTCCCTTTCGCCATGGGGGTGATATTTTTCGGTGTTCCGCTTACCCTTGTGCGCCTGTCAGGCCTTGTTGCCCTGCTGTGTTCACTGGCACTGTTTGCATTTTCCAGAGCCAACCCTAAGGCTCATTCGGAGAATTGGGTGTTGCTCAGCTTTATGGCTTTTCTGCTATGTGGCACACAACAGATGGTCACCAATCTGCCTTCCTATATCCCCGAGATACGCGATGGTGTATCCTATTACTTCCGGACATTTTCGATAGCGTGCGGCGGAATGATTGCGTTTTGCTTGTTCAATTTTTTAATTTATAAGCCGGCGGGATTCGGGAGACGATTTATACGCACCGTCAAAAATTCGCTCTTCTGGAAATACGTACTGATCAAGCAGAGCTTCGGGCTCTTGTCTGCCTATTATTTGCTATATCGTGGAATGGATATGCTTAGCAAAGCAGGCATCGGCTCGGCTTCATATCCGTTGCTTGTCGGCTCTTGTATCATATCTTTTACGTTCTACTCTCGGTGGGTGCCGCAGGAATGAAACAGAAACGCCAAAGGGGCTGGCGTGTGGTTGGGCATAACCGGTATTATGATGCTAAGGATACCAAGAAACTTCATACCAGCAAACAGGCGCTT
>CAZNRF010000421.1:0-3058 GCA_964575075.1 uncultured Spirochaeta sp.
GTACTGCCTCGTGGGGCGTCCAGTTCAGGGCGTGATATATCCCGCGACGCAATTCGGCCTCGGCGGAACCGCGGTCAAGGATTCGCCCGGCATATACCGAGAGCGTTACCGCTTTGATCTCGATTTCCATGCTGGCCGGTAGTAACACCGCCTCCACGGCGGCTGCTCCCGCGGCGCGTAACGCGTGGGCCGGGGTACGGGCGGCGCGGCTCGTGCGTATCGTCCGGCGCACCTGGATCGGAAGCGGCTCCCGAAATCGCTGTTTCTGAATCGTCTGGCACACCGATTGAATCGCACGGGGGACCACCGACGAGCCTCGGGAGAAGAGGCGGGGACCGCTATCGTACTGGTCGGTGCCGTAGCTGGTGTCAACTGAAACCGCGTCGATGTCCAATCCCAATTCGTACGCCACGATCTGTCGCCATGCGATAACCAGCCGTGGCGTCGGAGGGGGTAATGTGCAGAACAGACGCGCATGGCCTCCTTGTTCCAGCCGCACCGTCACGGCGCCCAGTTCTTTCTCTCCGGTGAGCCCGCTGATCTGCTCGGCCACCGCACAACCGATGCCTCGTAGGGACTGGGAGTTCCTCGGAAGCTGAATGCGGCGCTTTCGTACCAGTTCGTTGGCTGCGTGACGTCGATGAAAGTCGCTTTCATCCGCGACACTGCCGAGAATCTCGTCCAGCACCGGCCAATCGCCCCGGACATGCCGGCGCCGCCAGAGGATCGGATCTTCTTGGGCAAGCTCCGCCAGGCGGTTGTAATGAACCTCCCGGGCGTATGCGACTTGTGCCGAACCGACGCCTTCCATGGCGCCCATCGGGAGGGAGGGGCTGGTGCGGAGCGAGACGGTGTATTGAAGCGGGTGTTCGCGATAAATGGACTGCACGGCTCGGCGAACCCGGCGCCCGGTCTCGTCCGTTAATGACGGATACGCCCCGAGGTCAACGGTGATCCCCACTTGATTGGCGACGAGCATACCCTCAGCGTCAAGCCGGGAGCTCCAGGTGATCCGTGCGGGACTCCGTCCGCCGGTGAGGTAGCGCTGGTCGCTTCGAAGAGCAACCGTCACCGGCTGATTCTCGATGCGCGCCAGGGCCGCGGCGATGACCGACAGATACGCCGGCATCCAGAGCGCAGCATCCCGGGATCCCGCGGTTGGTTGCACCTCCAGCGCGACGGACCGCGCATTCACCCTTAGGATCTTTGCGATCGAACCGCGGACGATCGCCGGCCACTGGGTAGGCACACTCACCTGAGCGCCTTTGCGGACTGCCTCCGCCTGCGCCCACAGCGCTTCATCGGCGATGTGAAGTTGCAGCGCCGTCGCGTATTGCCCTTCCACTACCTGTGGGGTCAATACCGCGGCGGGGGAGGACTTCTCCGGTGCCGGTTCCGGGGAAGCGCTCGTATCCACCGCAGGTTGTGGATCAGCAGGACCAGCTGGATCAGCAGGGCCAGCTGGATCAGCTGAATCGGAAGGCGTTGGCGTCGCTGACGGCTCTTCTCCCTCGGAGGAATCATACCAGGCTGTGGCCGATTCATCCGACGGTTCCTCTTCTTCTATAGGTTGCACTCCGCGTCTTTGGGGAATCTCAGTGGCCAGGAAGTCAACTTCTGCCCAGGTTGGTCCCACGAGCACGGCTACCGGCTCTCCCCGATACCGGGCGCGATCCGGCAGAACGGGAATCGCATCGAACGGCTCGGTAAGTTGCCGGGGTCCGGCACACTGCAGGTCTGCCCCGCGGTAGAGGCGAAAACCCGCGGGCAGGGGAGTGCCGATCTGATCCTCCACCGCGCCGCCAACCTCATATCCTACGCCCGCCGCCGGTATGAGGCGCGCCACGAGTCTACTCGACACGGTGTACCTCCAGTAGATGAGTGATTGCGGCTATTACCCGATCCTGGTCGGAAACGCTCAAATCGGGATAGAGCGGAATGCTCACGATTTCGGTGAACCGGGCGTCGGTGTATTCCAGCGAGACAGCGGTAGCGGCTTCGCCTGTTGCGGCACCGTACCGCTCCCGCCAGTACGGCATGTGATGGAGGGGAATGTAGTGCACCGACGTACCGATCTCTTGTCGGCGGAGCTCTTCTATGAATTCATCCCGAGTGATGGTCAGTGCCTCAGGATTGAGGCGCAGGATAAACAGGTGCCAGGCGTGGCCGGACGGTGCCGCGGGAAGCTGGATCAGTCCCGCCCGGGCGAACGGCATCAGTTTCGTGAGGTAGCGGGTGGCGAGATGCGACCGCGCATCCCGGAGCGCCTCCGATCGGCGCAGCTGCACGCGGCCGATCGCCGCAGCGGTGTCCGGAAGGTTGTATTTGAATCCCGGAGCTACCACCTCATAGTACCAATGAGGAACCGTGCTGAGTGGATCAATACCGGCCTCGGTATAGCGATGCCACGCCTGCCGATCGATCCCATGGGATCTCATGGTAGCCATGCGCTGAGCATATACCTCATGCTCCGTGACGACCATCCCGCCTTCTCCGGTGGTGATCGTTTTGTTGGCATAGAACGAAAACACCCCGACGGTGCCGATCGTTCCAACCACCCGCTCACCCAGGGAAGCGGGGAACGCGTGGGCGGCGTCTTCAATGAGTGCCGCGCCGTACTTGGTGGCGATGAGCTGCAGCGCGTCCATATCGCAGGGCTCTCCGGCGGGGTGCACCGCAATGATCGCCGCAACTCGATACCCGTTGTGATCTATCTTCCCGGCGAGACGCGCCACAGAGTCGGGATCGATCAACAAGGAAGCTGGTCCAACGTCGGCAAACGCTACCTCCGCTCCTAAATAGCGCGCCACCCCTGCCGTGGCGGTAAATGTCAGACTGGGAACAATGACGTAATCGCCGGGGTGTACACCCACCGCCTCCAGCGCCAGGTGTAAGCCGGCAGTGGCACTGTTTACGGCGAGGGCGTGCGAGGAGCCCACCGCCGCGGCAAATTCCGATTCGAAGGCGAACGCCTCTTTGCCGGTCGTGAGCCATCCGCTGCGGAGCACATCACCTACCGCCGCTATCTCGTCTTCACCGATCGATGGTCGTGCAAATG
>CAZNRF010000422.1:0-3057 GCA_964575075.1 uncultured Spirochaeta sp.
GTGCGTTTCATTACTGGGGCGGAGAGCCAGCTTCGGGGGTGGATTACTACCACACTGGGTTTGTGCTGCGCCATCGTGACACGGTGTACCGAGCCACGGGTGCGGAGTTCATGGCTGAGCCGATTTCGCGTGGCTTTAGTTTCTATCTGGACAGTCTTTTTGCCGATGAAGGAATACCAATGCATACGCCAGACCGGCAATACCCGATCGACATTCACTCCTGTGCCGAAGCGTTATTATGTCTCAGACAACTCGGTCAGCAGTACGGAGGACTTGAGCGTCTAAGCACGGTTTTGCACTTTACTTTAACGCGGATGAGACACCCCGAAGGATGGTTCATTCATCGTATTTTGAAACAACGAGGTCGTGAGCGGCGCCTGGAGATTCCTTATATGCGTTGGGGTCAGGCTTGGATGCTCGCTGCACTGTCTCGGCTATTGTAGGAGGACAAACAATTGCATATTGGTATGGTACTTCATACCGGGTTTCCGCCCGACATTCGTGTCGAGAAGGAGATCCAGGCATTGAAGGAAGAACACAACTTATCTCTCTTGTGCGTGAAGAAGGGTAATCAGGCAGCCGATGAGTCGCTCAATGGTGTAACGGTTAAACGGGTTTTTTCGAGCGCCCAGCGGTGGTGGGCGCGACTATGGCTCATGGCCAGGTGCCGCTCGAAAAGCTGGGAACATGCCATTGAGGCCTTTGTTGTGGAAAAGGGTATCGAGGCGCTGCACGTCCATGATTTGCCGTTGCTGGGCGTTGCGCTTGCAGTTGGCAGACGGCACAATATCCCAGTGGTCTCGGATCTCCACGAAAACTATCCGGCGATGATTGCGGCTAGGCTTTCTGTTCCTCTTCTGATGACTGGCTCAATGCAGCAAGTAGCCCTTCGCTTGGTAACTTCGGTAGAACAATGGGCCGAATATGAGCGCGTTACAGTGCCTCGTGCGGATCAGATTATTACAGTAATCGAGGAGGCACGCGAACGCTTGGTAGGCCAGGGGATATCGCCTGACAAAATCCATGTTGTAGGCAACTATGCTTCGATGGATGACATTAGCGAACAGCCCGAGCATTCCGGGAAGTCCTTCACCCTGGTCTATGCCGGCGGATTTGGTGCCACCAGGGACCTTCCTACAGTCGTCCGAGCCGTATCGTTGATTGACCGGGCAGCATATACTGGGCTTCAAGTTATCTTGGTCGGTGGGAAAGACCGGACTTACGATCAGTTGCGAAAACTTTCAAAAGACCTGGGTGTTTCTGATTGTGTACGGGTACTCCGTTGGCTACCGCAGGCCAAGGCAGAGCAGTTGATGCTGGACGCCGATGTAGGCCTTGTTCCGCACGTAAAGTCTCCGCATACTGATGCAACTGTTCCACACAAGTTGTTTCAATACATGTGGCGACGACTTCCGGTGATTGTGTCTGATTGTGCCCCGTTGCAGCGTATTGCGTCTGAAACCGGCTGCGGTCTCGTTTATAGGAGCGGCGAGGCAGAGGAACTATCAAAAAATATCGAAATCCTTTATAATGACAGGGAATTACTACAACGTATGGGTGAGGCTGGATTTCGGGCGGTAAAGGAGCGTTATAATTGGAATGCTGCTGGCGAAGCGTTACGGAATATCTACCGGCAGTTGGTAAGAAGAACATGAAAGTGGTTACACTCTTAACTCACGGCAATCGGCAAATCGGCAAAAGCGCGATGACACGTTACTGTTTAGTTAAGGCCAACCCAGCGGCTAGGCTGTGGAGATACTAAATGGCACATGATGGGCAGTCTGAAGATTTTAAAGATTTGATGCCGAAACGTTTGATATACGTGCTGCCCAAGCGCAAATACTTTTCGGAAGGGGACCGAGGGCGTGTTACTCATGCGCTGGGCGTAATCGGGGGGCTATCCCAAGGTGGCAACCAGGTAACTGCGCTGTCCGGAGACGGTCTTCACGATTATCGAGGACAAGTGCCTCATACAGCAACTCTGCTTCAGGTCGCATCCAGGTCAATTTTTTGGGATTTTTCGTTGTTAAAGACCGCGCTTAAAGAGCTGGAATCCAATGATGCAGATGTTCTCATCGTCCGATATGCAGTGTCCAAGTTCTTTCTGTGCTGGATGCTTAACCGCTTGGCGAAACGGTTTGGAGCAAAAACTGTCCTCGAGGTCAACAGTTACGCCCTTCACAACAGATCACTGCCGAAGTTTTTTCGTTCGATATGGGCTCGTGCCGAAGTATGGTTGACCTCCCGCTTCGACATTGCTTACGTGGTCTCGGGAGCACTCGGTGAAACGCTACAACAGCTGAAGTGTAAGGCGTCAATAGCGGTTGTGCCGAACGGAGCTTTTCTACCTGTGTCGGAGGTTGCGGAAGGAAGGTTTGGCGATGAGCCAGTGACGAGATTGGTATATCTTGGGACTCTGCATCGCTACTATGACTTTGGTATCCTTATTAAGGGTTTTCGCAATCTTGTCGACTCTGGTCTAAAGTGTGAGCTCCACTTCTTCGGTAGTGGAGTCATGCTTGAGCAGTTGAAGGCGGATTCCGCTGTGTTTCCATGCGTGCATTTTCATGGGCGGTACAAACGTGAAGACATTCCGCAACTCCTGTTGAAGACAAGCGACATTTTGGTGTTGCCCCCAAAACATCGGTGGGATGTTGAGCTGAGTGGCGGGTTGTCCACCAAGCTGTTCGAATATATGTCGCTGGGCGTACCCATCGTTGTTCCGCGTATGGCCGAGGTCGCCGATATATTAAAGGATGGTGAATCGGCATGCATGTATGAACCTGATGATGTTGACAGCCTAGTCGCTGCCTGTACGAAACTCTGCACTGATCCGGAATTGCGCGCTTCTGTTAGTGATAAAGCAAGACAGTTGTTCATGCAGCAGTATACTTGGGAAGCTCGGATGAGATCACTGATGCGGGTTATCGACCATGGCTGAAAATATGCCTGCAGTCCATCAATCGATTGTCTGTGCTCCCCGCATGAAAATATCCCCCCTTTTCATCGTCGGCGTGGGCCGCTCCGGGACCTCGCTTGTGCAAAGCATGCTTGCCG
>CAZNRF010000423.1:0-3050 GCA_964575075.1 uncultured Spirochaeta sp.
GGCTTCGCGATAGAATGACCACCATGAACCCCGACCAGCCCCCCGCACACGACATAGACGCCGCCATCGCCGCCGTCCTCCAGGCCGGGGCGGAAATCATGCAGATCTACGCCCGCAAGTTTTCAGTAGAGGAAAAAGAGGATCGCTCGCCGCTCACCGAGGCGGACACCCGTGCCCACTCGGAAATTGATGCCGTCCTGGCCGTGTGCACGCCCTCGATCCCCATTCTCAGCGAAGAAGGTGCGACCATTCCCGCCGCCGAGCGGCGCCGGTGGCAGCGCTACTGGCTGGTGGATCCCCTGGACGGCACCAAGGAGTTCATCAAGCGCAACGGCGAGTTCACCGTCAATATCGCGCTCATGGAGACGCGCTCGACTGATATAGGCGCCTCCAGCATTGGGCCCTCCGGCGTCGGGTCCTCCGGCACGGCCACCCCTGCCGCGGGGGTGGTGTTTGTACCGGCAACCGGGATTCTCTATGTAGGCGTGGTAGGGAATGGAGCCTGGAAGATCAAGGTCGAACCCGACGGGACGGCACGTGCCGGGGCCGGCACCCCGGTGGCGCCCCCGGCACCGCCAACCCTCGCACACATCGCCAAACACGGCACGCCGCTGCCGTCGGTACTCGAGTACGCGGACCGCAACTTTACCGTCGTGGCCAGCCGCTCCCACCTGAGCGCGGAGACAGAAGCCTACATCGACACCCTCCGCACCGATCATCCGCACCTGGAGCTGCTCTCAGCCGGAAGCTCTATCAAGATCTGCCGGGTGGCCGAGGGCAGCGCCGACGAGTATCCCCGTTTTGCGCCCACCATGGAGTGGGACACCGCCGCCGGAGACGCCGTGGCCCGCGCCGCCGGGTGCGAGGTGCTGGCCTGGGATGCTGATGGTGGGCCCCCAAATAGCCCGGCCTCCGCCGGGCCGGCGGCAGCCCCGGTCGGAGCGCACATCGGGTCCCCCGCCGGCCCTCTCACCTACAACAAGGACGATCTCCACAATCCCTGGTTCCTGGTGCGCCGCCGCTGATGCCGCCCGAGTGGACCGGTGCGATCCAGCCTGCGCGTACGGATTCACCCCCACCGCTCGTCCCGTAGAAAAGTGCAAACAAAAAGGTTACACCGGCCTTCCCCGGGCAACACAAATTGTTTGCACAATTCTAAGGGGTTGAACGCGATCCCCGCTACCGTTGCTGCCGGCGGCTGCCCGTGTTAGCTTCACCGTATGACCGTCACAGCAGACCTTTTCCGCAAAACAATCGACTCCGGCAAAACCGTCATCCTCGCCGGCGGCTACCTCTTTGAAGTAGAACGGCGGGGCTACATAAAAGCCGGGGAATTTGTGCCCAAGGTGGCGCTGGACCACCCGGAGGTGCTTCGCCAGGTGACCCGGGATTTCGTGCGCGCCGGCAGCGACATCGCCTTGGCGTTCACCTACAACGGCCACCGGGAGAAGATGCGCATCATCGGTGAGGAGCACCTCCTGGAGCCCCTTAATCGCCACGCCTTGCAGATCGCGCGGGAAGTAGCCGAGGAAGAGACCGAGGAGTGCGGCCGGCCCATCTTCATGGCGGGAAACATCTCCAACAGCAATATCTTCGATCCTGACGATCCCGCGACTGCCGACCAGGTCCGCGCGATGTACCGCGAGATGGTCACCTGGGCCAAGGAAGAGGGGGCGCACCTCATCCTGGCGGAAACGATGTACTACTACGAAGAAGCCAAGATCGCCCTGGAGGAGATCCAGCGGGTGGGCCTCCCGGGGATCATAAATGTGGCGGTCTTTGCCACCGGAGAACTACGGGACGGAGTCACCCCCGGGGAGGCGTGCCGTCGCCTGGCAGCGGCCGGGGCCGAAGTCGTCGGTACCAACTGCTTCCGCGGCCCCGCCACCATGGCCCCGCTGCTCAACGACATCGCCACCGCGGCGCCGGACACCCCCAAATGTACCATGCCCGTCGCCTTTCGCACCGGCCACGAGCACCCCACGTTCTTCAACCTGCCGGACCCGCACAATACCGCAGAGCTCCCGCATGAGCGCACCTTTCCCGACGCCCTGGAGGCACAGCTGGCCAACCGTTACGAAATGCGCGACTTCGCCCGCCTCGCCGCCGACAGCGGTTTCCAGGTCATCGGCGTGTGTTGCGGCGGGTCGGTCATTCACCATCGCGCCGTGGCGGAAGCGCTGGGACGTGAGCCCTATCTCTCCCGGTACTCCCCGGACATGAGCAAGCACTTCATGTACGGCAGCGACTCAACGCTCAAACAGCACATCGCCTCCTTCGGTGAGGAGGCGTAGCGACCAGGAGCGCCCAGGGCTACGCCGCCGCCGGAAACTACCCGTACGGGTTCACCACCGCCATCCCCGCATACAGCCGGCCAGGATCAAAATCCTCGCTGATGATGCGGTCACAGCGGGCCGCAGCGGCAGCCGCCACGATCACGCCGTCCCAGAAGGACAGAGAGTGCTCCTCGGCGAGCTGGTGGCCCGTTCGAATCAGCTCACCGGTAATCCCCACTACCTCCAGCCGCTCGAGCAGTGTCGTCTGTCGCGTGATCGCCGCGCGGGATTGGCCCAGTTTCCGGATCGCCACAGCCGCGTATTCCATGAGAACCTGGGTGGAAATAACTCCCCGGCCCGATCGAATCAGTTCCGCCGTCACCGCCAGCGAACGCTCCTGCTTTGCCGAATCCGCCCGATCATTGGCATACACAATGACATTGGTGTCAAGAAACGACTTTCCCGACGCGAGCATGCCCTGAACCTCGCCCCCGTCGATCACTTGTACGCTCATTGGTGGCCGACGCGATCAAGCCGCTCCGCGTAAAGACCATCCCGACCAGACCACGCCCCTCCCGCCGGCGAAGAATCACCGGCCATGTCCCGGGCGACCGCAACAAACTCTTCCGCCGCTTGATCCCTGGGCGTCGCGCCCACAAGTTGCTCCAGGTGATCCCGAATCAACTGGTTCAGCGACGTCCCGTGCGCCGTGGCGTACTCCCGCGCCTGCTCGATCAGCTCATCCCGCGCCGACAACGTAATGTTCATACACAC
>CAZNRF010000424.1:0-3049 GCA_964575075.1 uncultured Spirochaeta sp.
CTGGGAATCGCGCTGGTTCCCCGGGCACTGGGTGAGGTGTTTCAGGTGCTGCGGTCAATTGCCAGCGAAACGTTCTCTGCCGTTTCCACCCCTATTCAGTACAGTGTCCTTGCCGCCTTTCAGGAACACGAGGAGATCGAACCCTACATCGCGCAATGCACCGAAATTCACGATGTGGTGACGCGTTACGTCTGGAGGACGTTGCAGCAGTTGGGGGTGGATTACGCCGAGCCGCAGGGAGGATTCTATATGTATCCCGATTTCGGCCGCTATCGGCGGCACCTGCTCGAGCGCGCCGGCGTGAACACCAGCGATGACCTGGCTCGAGATCTCTTATCGGAGCAACGAGTAGCTACGCTACCCGGGTTCGCTTTTGGCGATGACCCCGGGGAGCTGCGGTTGCGCCTGTCTACCGTGGACTTTGATGGGCCGACGGCGCTGTCCAAATACGGCGAGATGGGAGCCGGCGACGGCACCGACCGGCGCGAGGGGGAGAACAGATTCGTGGAAACAGCGTGCCCCCGGGTTGCGGAAGGGTGCCGTCGCCTGGTTGAGTACTTCACAGGAGAAGCGTAGATGACACATCCGGTTTATGGTTACCAACTCTGGCGAGGACCGCTCCGGTTCCCCCGCCGGCTGGCGGCACTGGTGCTGCTATCCGTGGCGGTCACCCTGGGGGTGAACGCCCAGAGGAACACCCAGGCGGAAGAGCGTGATCGAATCGATCTCGGCCGTCTCTCCCAAGGACAATCCATTATCGGTGGGGGGTTCTTGTTCGGTGAACCAACCGGTCTTTCTGCAAAGCTGTGGTTCGTGGAGACGGATTTTGCCGTGGACGTCGCAGTGGCGTGGTCATTTCAGTCGGAGACAACCCTGTACCTCCATGCCGGCGGATTATTTCATCTGGCGCTCATAGAAACGGAGGGCGGCCGGTATCTCATTCCCTACGTGGGATTCGGGGTCAACAACCGGTATGGGGACGAGACGCGAGTTGGCCTTCGGCTGCCGGTGGGATTATCAATTATGCCCTTTGTGGAGTTTCCACTGGAGTTCTTCGCGGAACTGTCTCCGGGTATCGGGGTGTTCCCCGGTACCGATCCCGATTTTGGGGCGGGCCTGGGAGTTCGTTTCTACATGCCTTTGTGAACGGTCCCACACGGGATGAAATAACACGATTGTATATACGGGAGGTGGCCCATGCAGTACGGAGTTCAGATTGATCAACACGGCGGACCGGAGGTTCTGTCGTATCGGGAGATGGAGATTCCTACTCCGCAGCCCGGGGAGGTGCTGGTGCGCGTTCACGCCGCCGGCCTCAACTACATCGATACCTACCACCGCACCGGCTATTACCCGGTGCCGCAGCTCCCCACCGGTCTCGGCGTGGAAGGTGCGGGGGTCGTGGAAGAGACCGGGCGGCGAGTCGCGTTCGCGGTGCCGTCGCTGGGCACGTACCAACAGTACCGCTGCGTCCCGGAAGCGCAGCTGGTGGACCTCCCGGAGCAGATCAGCTTCGAAGAGGCGGCGGCGATGATGCTCAAGGGAATGACCGCCCGCTACCTCCTGCGCCAAACCTACCCGGTGAGCGCCGGCGATACAATTCTGGTGCACGCCGCCGCCGGTGGGGTGGGGTTGGTGCTTTGCCAATGGGCGGCGTACCTCGGTGTCACCGTAATCGGTACGGTGGGCAGCGAGGAAAAAGCTCAGTTGGCGCGGGACCATGGCTGTACCTACCCAATTCTCTACCGCACGGAGAATGTCGTGGATCGGGTGAAGGAGATAACCGAGGGACGCGGTGTAGAGGTTGTGTATGATTCGGTGGGAAAGGACACCTTCGAGGATAGCCTGCAGTGTCTGCGCCCGCGGGGCCTGATGGTTACCTTCGGCCAGTCCTCCGGGGCGGTGGCCGCGTTTGACCCGGTGATGCTCTCGCGCAACGGATCGCTCTTTCTCACGCGACCGACCCTGTTTCATTACGTGGCGGAGCGGGAGGAGCTGGAGGAGAACTCCTCGGAACTCTTTGACGTCGTTCTGAACGGTCACGTGAAGATTCCAGTGCGGCAACGGTATGCGTTACCGGACGCGGCCGAGGCGCACCACGCGCTGGAGGCGCGGAAGACCACCGGTTCCACCGTGCTCATCGTGGACTGATCGCGTCGGTCGTGGTATACCGGAAATATGGACCTCACTGATATAGAAATCGCCCAGGCCGCCCAAGCTCGACCGATCGCGGAGATCGCCGAGCGGGCAGGATTAGATGCTCACCAGTGGCTCCCGTGGGGCCGCAACGTAGCCAAGGTCGATCCGGACGCGGGAAGACCGGCTCGGCACGCGGATGCGCGCTACGTGGACGTCACGGCGATCACGCCCACACCGCTGGGAGAGGGAAAGACCACTACCACGGTGGGGCTCACCCAGGGATTGGGAAAGATCGGTAAGCGCGCGGTCTGCGCGATTCGCCAGCCCTCGATGGGGCCCACCTTCGGCATTAAGGGTGGGGCTGCCGGCGGCGGCTACAGCCAGATCATTCCCATGGAGGAGTTCAATCTCCATCTCACCGGGGATATTCACGCGATTACCGCCGCCCACAACCTGGTAGCCGCGGCGATCGATAACCAGATGTACCATGAGTCGCGCTGGTCCGACGCGTTTTTTGAGAAGCGGGGGATGCGCAAGCTCCATATCAATCCGTATTCGATCAGCTGGAATCGCGTGGTTGATCTGAACGACCGGGCGTTGAGAAACGTGATCACCGGTCTCGGAGATCTCCCCGATGGACCTCCCCGGCAGGGTGGGTTCGATATCGCCGTGGCCAGCGAGCTGATGGCGGTGTTGGCGCTTGCCACCGATCTGGCGGATTTACGTGCTCGCATCGGGCGCATCGTGGTGGCCTCCGACACGTCGGGAAATCCCGTGACTACTGAGGATCTCGGCGTGGCCGGAGCGGCGACGGTGCTCCTGCGGGACGCGTTGTGGCCCAACCTGATGCAGACTCTCGAGGGGCAGCCGGCGTTTGTGCACACCGGTCCCTTTGCCAATATCGCCCACG
>CAZNRF010000425.1:0-3027 GCA_964575075.1 uncultured Spirochaeta sp.
ATAGGCAAGGATTTTGTCACGAGACTGGGCACCGACTAGGCGGATATCGAGTACCTCCGGGGAATTGTAGAAACCGTTCGCTCCCGGGGCAAACCGATCGTTATTGAAGGCGTGGGAACGGAGGAACAATTACAGGTGGTGGACCAGCTGAATGTTGACTATCTCCAGGGGTTCTATTTCGCTCGGCCCATGCCCGCGCGGGAGCTCGCAAAGTTTGTCTAGTCCTGCAACCGTTGCCATCACCGGCCGCATGTCATACCCTGTGTTCTGATGCCTCATAGACGAGATTACCGGTTATGGCCGGGAAAACCGTATCCGCTGGGCGCCAAATGGGATGGAAGCGGAACAAACTTTGCCCTGTTCTCCGCCAACGCAGAAGCAGTTGAGCTATGCCTGTTTGATGAAAGCGGCAGCAGAGAAATCGCCCGTCTTCCGCTGCAGGAATACACTCATGAGATCTGGCACTCCTATTTACCCGACATTCGTCCCGGTCAGCTGTACGGGTATCGCGTGTACGGTCCCTATACGCCGGATGAGGGGCACCGCTTCAATCCACACAAGCTCCTGGTCGATCCGTATGCGCGCAGTCTTCGCGGCACGATCCACTGGCACGATGCCCTGTTTGCGTACCAAATGGGCTCACCCGAGGAAGATCTCTCCTTCGACACCCGGGACAGTGCGCCTTTTATGCCAAAGTGTCAGGTGGTGGACGACGCGTTCACCTGGGGTCGTAGTCCGAAACCCGACACGCCCTGGGACCAATCGATTATCTATGAGATGCACCCCCGAGGATACACGATGCAACACCCGGCGGTCCCGCCGGCCGAAAAGGGCACCTTCGCGGCCCTGGCACATCCGGAGATCGTAGAGTATCTGCAGGATCTCGGCGTCACCGCGGTAGAACTCCTTCCGGTGCACGCCTTCGTTCGGGACCGCCACCTCCAGGACCAGGGACTCACCAACTTCTGGGGATACAATAGCCTCGCCTTTTTTGCGCCGGACCAGGCGTATCTCAAGCGCCACCTCCTGCAGGATTTCAAGAGCTATGTGCAGGTCATGCACGATGCCGGAATCGAGGTGTTCCTCGACGTGGTGTACAACCACACCGGTGAGGGCAACCATTTGGGGCCACATCTCTCCTTTCGAGGTATCGATAATCGCAGCTACTACTCCCTTGTGCCCGACGCCAAGCGGTACTACATGGACTTCACCGGGACCGGCAATACGCTCAATCTTGATCATCCGCAAGTGATGCGCATGATCACCGACTCGCTGCGGTACTGGACGGAAATCATGAAGGTTGACGGGTTCCGGTTCGATCTGGCCACCTCCCTGGCTCGGGTCAACGGCACCGTAAAGCACGACGCGGCCTTTCTGGAAGTTGTCGCGCAGGATCCGGTGCTGTCCCGGACGAAAATGATCGCAGAACCGTGGGATGTGGGGCCGAACGGCTACCAGGTAGGTGGGTTTCCTCCCGGCTGGAGCGAGTGGAACGACAAGTACCGCGACACGATTCGCCGCTTCTGGAAAGGAGATGCGGGAATTCTTGGGGAGGTAGCCTCCCGTCTCTCGGGTTCCAGTGACATCTTTAACAGCCGCGGGCGACGCCCCTGGGCCAGTATCAACTATGTTACCGCTCACGACGGCTTTACGTTACGAGACCTCGTCTCGTACAACGAGAAGCACAACGACGCCAACGGTGAGGGTAATCGCGACGGCCATGACCACAACCACAGCTGGAACTGCGGAGTGGAGGGTCCAACCGATGATGCCGAGACGCGCTCCCTCCGACTCCAGCAGATGTTCAACATGATGGGGACGCTGCTGCTGAGTCAGGGAGTTCCGATGCTCACTGCCGGAGACGAACTTGGCAGAAGCCAGGGGGGAAACAACAACGCCTACTGCCAAGACAACGAAACAAGCTGGATGCCCTGGGACGATCTGGATACCGATTCGGCCCGAATGCTGACGTTCACGCGGCGCATGATCGAACTTCGACGCCGGCACATCGTGTTGCGGCGGTCCAGGTTCTTTCATGGCCGCCAGATCCCGGGGACTGAAGTCCGGGATGTGGTATGGCTCAGACCGGACGGCGAAGAGATGCAGGAGCGGGATTGGCATTCTTCCAAGCTGCGCAGCTTGCAGGTCCTTATCAGCGGAGAAGCCGGAAGCCGGTTTTTGAGTGAAACGGGACAGCAGGAGCCTGACGATACGTTCCTGTTTATTCTTCACGCCGGCCCTCGACGCCAGCGGTTTACCACGCCGAACACTCTTCCCGGAACATGGAAACTCGAGATCACCTCCAGTCGCGTAAACCGCAGAAAAGAGATGGTCCATGTTCCCGGACGCAGCTTTGCGCTCTTCCGGAGGGACCAGACATGAGCACCTCCGTTTCCTATACCTTCGGTCCGGAAGTACGAGGAGACGGCCGTCGGGTATTTCGGCTGTGGGCCCCCTCGGCAACGACGGTGGAACTGCACCTGTCTCACACCAACGGCTCACCGGCAAAACACAGCATGCGCCGCCTGTCCGATGAGGGCTGGTTCCACAGTGAGGAGATCACCGCCCCCGGAGGCACCCGCTACGCCTTCCAGATAGATGAGAACCTGCTCGTTCCGGATCCCGCCTCCCGGCTGCAAGAGGATGACGTGCACGGGCACAGCGTGGTGGTGGAATCCACCCCGGTAGACACCCCGGCATGGCACAACCACTCCTGGGAGAACTCGGTAATCTACGAGGCCCACGTGGGAACCGCCACTCCCGAGGGGACGTTTGCGGCTCTCCAGGACCGCCTGCCATACCTGGCGGAGCTGGGAATAACCGTCTTAGAGCTCCTTCCCGTCTCTGATTTTCCCGGAGCGCGCAACTGGGGATACGATGGAGTACTCCCCTACGCCCCGGACCGCAGCTACGGTACTCCCGATGATCTGAAGGCTCTCATTTCCGCTGCGCACCACCAGGGCATCGCGGTCTGGATGGATGTGGTGTACAACCACTTTGGGCCGGACGGCAACTACCTCCACGTGT
>CAZNRF010000426.1:0-3014 GCA_964575075.1 uncultured Spirochaeta sp.
CACGCGGCGCATCGTGACCAGTGAGACGTATCCGATGGCATACGGCGTTTGCGTAACCATGGTGGCCATATTACCGTTACTTTCGGTCACCAGAGCCCGCCGGATGTAGCGCGCATCATCCCCGTAGTTCCGCACCAGCACCGTCTCCATAAACGCGCCGAAGGTACCACTGGCCTGATCCCGCCTTACCACCACGATCTCTTCATCCGGTCCACCGAAGGCTTCCCAACTGCGGATCTCCCCCACAAAAATCGCGGCCAGATCCTCCATGCTGATGTCGTCGATTGGCACGTTACCGTGGGCGATAACCGCCAGGCCATCAACCGCGATCGTCATTTCCTCAAGACCTTGCTCTCGCTCACGGATGTACAGTGCACGACTGGCCGCCCCAACGTCGTAGACGCCGTTGAGCGTTCCCTGAATGCCGGCGGTAGACCCAGGCGCATCGTAGGACAACTCCGCGGTGGGATCCACGTCCGTGAGATAGCGCTCCACTGCTGAAGTCATGACGGGGTCCATCGTTGTGGAGCCGCCCATAGAGAGGCGGAGACCGCCATCCCCTTCCTGCTCGCCGTTGGCCCAGGCGGTGCCGGCAACCAGCGACGCGAGAGCGATCATGACTATCATTGTTCGGTGTCCATTTCGTTTCATCATCTTCTCCTTTGACCTTACTGTATTGGTTAGAATGAAAGCTTCACCGAGACACTGTAACTGCGTCCCTTCCGCAACGACTCTACAACGTTGCTATCGTCGGCCAACCGCTCGTCGCTGAGGGTCGTCTCCGCCGGAGGATTGAGCAGGTTGTCGGCGCTAAAGCCGAGAGATATGTACTCCGACAGACTCTGGTTCAACACGAAGTTGAGGCTGTGGAAGGGCTGCTCATAGATATCCGGCACCCCGTTCGTGCCGATCGCAACGATGCGCGGGCCGAAGACGTTGTAGTTAAAGAACGCCGAGGTGTGCTGCTCCCGGTCTTGGGACCAAGAGACCGAGTTACGATAGCCCAGAGAGAGGTTGAGAACGTACGGTGACTGTCCCTCGAGAGGACGGTTGGTGGACGTATTGGCAAACGTTTTTGACTCGAGATCGCCGGTGGTTTCATCGGGAACTTCAAACTGGAAACTCTCGCCGTCTTCACCAAGATTGATCCGCGACCAGATGTACGCGAAGTTCCCGCTCAGAGTCATGTCGCGAAATACCGAGGCGATACCGCCCACCAGCTTTCGTCTGCGCATCGTCTGTTCAAAGGAGTCGGCACGGATATTGACGACGGAACCCCTGATCGCATCACCGATGTAGCGGCCGCTGAGCTGCCATTCCAGCTCCCCCCCGAGGTTCTGGGCGCTGGGTATGTTGGCCAAGGTTGAAACAGCCTCACCACCGCCACTGTTGAGCCGGAAGCTTTCGATCGGGTCGCTGAAGTACTTGTAGAATCCGCCGACGCTCAGGAACTCCCGCTCCGCAAGGTACCACTCCCAGCGAGCGTCCGCGTTATACAGACGGGCGATGGAGAGGAGGGGGTTCCCCTTGAAGGTACCCGCTCCCGGGGCACCGCTGTACTTGTTCTGTGGGGAAAGCTCGTTGAGGTCCGGGCGGTTGACCGTGCTGCTGGCACCCAGCCGCACCTGTGATTCGTCGCCGGTCGGAACGGTAAGGTTGATCGCCGGCATGAGCATGTCCAGTACCGTTTCCGGCGTGAGTTCGTACGGTTCTTCCTCCTCTCGGCTGAAGAGGTCATAGGGAGTCACGGATTGCCGGGACCATTCCGCTCTCAAACCCGTGGAAAGGCGGCTGTTACCGAAGACGATGACATCCGCCTTGGCGTGACCTGCCACGACGAGCTGGTCGCTGCTGATACTGTCGGTCGCCTCGGTATACTCTTCAAAATCAAAGATCGGACCGATTGTGTCGTCGTTGATCATCGAGTCCATATCGCGCTCGACGATCTCCCGGTTTTCGTTCGCATCTCCGTAGTCGAACCCGAAGCGACGGGTGTCGGAGCTCCGCGCTTGGTAGGAAACCTGGCTACCGAAGTCGAGAAAATCCGCCGAGGGGTTTCCGAACCAGCCGATCGGGACGGACGCCGCGACCCCGCCGTCGTGGACCGTATCGTCGACTTCGGTGAAGACTCGCCGATTAGACCAATCGTCACTGACCAAGTAGGATTCCTCGGCGACGAAATCTCCATCATTGTCGTCTTCCTTGTAGATGTAATATTTGCGATCCGGCTCGTAGGAGCGCGCGAGAGACAAATTATAGTTCCAGCGAAACGCGGTGCCTCCCAGTCCCGCGAGCTGATGGCGGCCGCGGAGCGCCTGGTTGAAGAGCGTTTGCTCCCGCCAGAGCACCTCCGTCTCGCGGATATCGTACGACTCGGAGCCGTAAAAGCCGCTCAGCTCCTCGGTCATCGCGTCGGTTGCCCGCACGAGGAGACTCGCCGACTCGATGCGGTAGCGCCGCGCATCCTCGAGGACCAGCTCGACGAGCCCTCCGAGATCCACGTCCCGGGTCGTGCGTTCCACGTCGTAGTCATGTTGCGCACGGCCCAGCACGTCCGGGTCGTTGGCGTTCTCATAGATGGTAAGCCCTTCGGCGGACGCGTCCCAGCTGTCTTTCAGACTCACCGACGCGGTGAAGCCGAAGCTCCGGGTATCGGTTAGTTCGATTTTGTCCCGCACGGAGATACTCCCGCTGTAGTCCAACGGAATTGAACGCACTGCCGGCGTCCAGGGGTTGGTAAAGGACTCTCCAAACTCTTCCAGCTCTTCCGCCGTGTATCCGCCGCCAAAAACCGGGTCCTCCGGTCCGATTAGTTCGGTGCTTTCGTCAATCGCATCAGGAAGTGCCCGGGTGCCGTCGTCAAAACCGAGAAAGTCCAGGGACCCGCCCCGATCGAAGAGGCGATCCTCCAGGGATACCCCCGTTTTGTAGCCCAGAGAGAAGGAGACGTCCGTCCTGAGGCGCCGCCGATACTGGTCGTCGGGCAAACCGATCGTCGTGATACCCACACCGCC
>CAZNRF010000427.1:0-3003 GCA_964575075.1 uncultured Spirochaeta sp.
GTGCGGCGGTGAGGGACGCCGGTGCTACCGGGACCGAGGCGTCTCCGCCGAGACTACCGGTGATCGTGAGTCGGGTGTTCGAGTCGTCAGCTTGACCGGTGGGTGATGCCGGTGTGGGGTCGTCGTCGGACTGAAGAAGCATATCACATCCGGTCAAAGCAACGATCGTGGACACGAGAAGGAAGATTATCAGGGCTCGGTGCCGTCTGTGGGTCATCATCTTGTCAAGACTCCTTTCGATACAGGGATTTCGAATTGTATATGCGGGGTGACCTGGCCACTATAGGTGAATCAATTCATTAAGTCGGGAATTTTTCCCGGTCAAATGAATCGCTATCCCTATGGCGCCCCTGCGTGTTCAGAGTGATACTTCGATCAATTCATTGATCAAGGAGAACGGTATGCGAAGTCCTCAACGAAAACACGTTATCGCGATTGTTGCGATACTGTCTCTGGTGCTCCCTTTTACGGGATGTGAGGACCCCACCAATAGTAGTACTAACCCAGTAACCTACCTGCCCGCGCTGGCGCCCGGCGGCGGCGCCACGGCCAACGGGGCGATCTTCTGGCGAATCGGTACGAATGACGCACAGCAGGATGAAGCTGATCCGGCTGCCTTCCCGCCGGATTTTTCCGGCAATGGACTTTCCGGGTGGGCGGCCGTTACTTCATTGAAAAACTGAGTTGGTACGTATGGCGGATGCAGGAGGGGTGGCACAATATTGGTGGCAAACCGTAAGATACCGTTCAGTGAACACTCGTGACGTGGTTCCGTTCATCATAGCCTTTCTCATTATCCTGGCTCTGCTCCTTCCGATGAACGCAGCCTTCCGAGCAGGAACGGAGTCCTCCGATGTCGTGAGTGATCTTCAATTGGAGTGGCTCCGGCTCGGCGTCACGATCGACACCCTGGAGGGTGCGGCAATTGCCGCGTTCAGCGATCGGCTCCCACATCCCCTGCTGCAAGCGCTATCGGAGTTCTCCCCGCCGCTTGCGGCCATTCTCGACCGCCTACCGGAGGCCATCGCGGCTGTGCAGCGCGCTGTCGACAGAGGTGATCGGCAGGGGACCGTTGCAGCGGTACAAACCGTGGACAGAATGCTCTCCAACCTGGCGTCGGAGGCGGCGGCTCTTGATGCCCAGCGCAGCGCCGCCTATGCTAATCTCGTAACCTTTTCTCTCGTAGCCGCGGCAGGATTTGCGACCCTCTGGGTCTATCAGACGGTGCGTGTCGGTCGCTTTGCATCGGCCGCGGAATACAACAGCCGTGTCTCCGCCTTGGAGCGCCGGGTACAGGACCATGAACGCCGTCGCCTTGCCCGAGAGCTCCACGATGGAGCCGCGCAGGAACTCGCCGTCGCCCGACTGGCCCTGGACCGGCTCAAGCCCGACGCCGCCGTGACATCGCTCCGTTCCGCCATTATTTCCGCTATAAACGAGATTCGCCTGGTCCATCGCACTCTGGATCCACGTTTTACCGCGCCCGACGAGCTGGTGTCTCTCATCCACAATCTCGCCGCCAATATCGAACACCGTTCCAGCCAGAAGATCGAGGTATTTACGGACTCACTCCACGGCATGACGTGGACGCCGGAAATGCAGCTCCACCTGTTTCGGATCGCCCAGGAAGCGCTTCACAATGTGGTTCGCCACGCCGGAGCGTCCACGGCTTCCATGACACTCCGGGTTCAGGATGCGGGCCACGTTGTTCTCCGCGTTGAAGATGACGGCGTCGGTGTCAATGGTGCCGCAGAGGGATATGGTCGACGGGGTATACGTGAACGGGTCGAACTCATGGGTGGCACCGTTTCCTGGAAACCCGGTAAACATGGCGGGACCGTTGTAGAAGCAATCATTCCGGTACAATCATCTTCTGAGAGGCACGGATGACCATAATCGTTGTTGACGACCATAGAATGTTTCGGGACAGCGTCGTTTCCTTTCTGGAAGCGGAAGACTTCTGTGACACGGCGCTGGCAGCTGCCACCGTCACGGAAGCTCGCACCATGATAGGCGAACACTCCCCACAGATCGCCTTGGTGGACCTCAGCTTTCCCGACGAAGGCGGTATTGAATTGGTGAAATGGGCGCACACAGCGGCGCCGGATATGCACTGCATCTTTTTGACGATGCACGAAGAGCTTGGTAATCTTCGATCAGCCGTCAGCGCCGGGGGCCGGGGTTACGTAACGAAGAACGCCGGATATGACGAACTTCGTTCTGCAGTGCTCACCGTGACATCAGGCGGGCTGTATCTGGATCAGATGATGTTGCGCCGCGTGTTTGCCCACTTGTCTGATCAGCCGGTGGACGTTACGCCGTTGCCGGAGGGTGTAGCTGAACTGACTGAACGGGAGCGGGAAGTGCTCGATCTTCTACTGGACGACATGAGCACTGCGGCCATTGGATCACGTCTGTTCATCAGTACCAAAACGGTAGAAAACCACCGCTCCAGCATCTACCGCAAACTCGACGTCCACGATCGTCTGTCGCTGTTTAATTTTGCCCGCCGGAATGGGCTAATCCACTAGATTGACGAACCCAGCGAGCAACATGATCGTACGCAAGGTATGCGATGATAGCACTGGCAAGCTTATCTACCATGTTCGTGGCCATCCCCGACCAGAACACTGCCGTCACAACGCTTTGACCGGTGGCTATCAGTCCCATTACCAGCCGGTCTATTCCATGAACCGCAGTAACCCCGGAATACATGATGTATGCCAGAACTGATCCGAAAAAGCCATTGACCACACCAGCGGTGACACCAAGCCACACGTACCCGCTAAGATCGTCTATCCATCCGCGCCGCGTAAACCACCAGGTAATGACCACCGTCAAAATGTTGCAGCAGACAAACGGAAACAGCACCTGCCCGGTGATTGATAGAAATCCATTTGTCACCAGTGCGGTCAAAATTCCCGGCAGCAATCCGAGGTGGATCGTAACAACGATCGTCAGGATCGAATCCAGATACAGCGGGATCTGGAGCACGTTAATCAG
>CAZNRF010000428.1:0-2984 GCA_964575075.1 uncultured Spirochaeta sp.
CCGAGACCAAGGAAAACATCCGAATGATTCGGATCTATCTCGGCGACCAGCAAACAGCTGCCGTTGTTCGGGGAAAAATCGCCAAGCGGAATCTGGTGAAGGCGGAGTAATGATCGTAACGATGAAGAAAGTGTCGGTAGTGACACTGCAGACGTTTCAGGAGCAGACGCTTTCGGCGCTTCGTGACTTGGGAGTGCTTCATATTTTCACCGACCGAGCGGATACGGCTCGGGGTGAGCGCCTCCGGGAAGAGTGGACGGCAGTGGAGCGGGCCCTCGCCACGATCCCCACCGGAGACGCTGATTCTACCGACAATTCGGAGCCACCGGTGGAGGGTGGGGCAGCGGTGGATGCGGCGCTCCGCATTGCCGAAGAGAGTCAGAAGCTGTCGGAAGAGGCTGCCCAAATCGATGATTCAGTGGACCGGATCGATCGCGAGTTGGAACGGCTGGCGCCGTGGGGCGATCTCGATGTGCATCGTATCGAAGCGCTTCAACGCGCCGGGGTTGATGTCTCGCCCTATGAGCCGCTACCGGAACGGGCGGATGAACTGGTTGCAGCGCTGCCGCATGCGTTTGAGGTACAGCGGACAAAGTCGATCGTTCGCCTCGCGGGAGTAGCCGCCCCGGGGGAATCACTCCCATCTGATCAGGCGTCCCTGACCTTGCCTGAGAGTTCCGTGAAAGAGTTGCGTGAAAGCCGTGAGCAGTTAGAGACCCGGCGCCGGGAGATCTCAGAGGCTCTCTCCGCCCTTACGCCGAAACGACCCGTTCTCTTGGCAGCCCAGGAAGAGTTGGCAACAGACTTTGAATACGTGCGCGTCCAATCCCGGATGGATACTCAGAAGGAATTGGCCTGGGTCACCGGTTTTTTGCCCCATGATCGGGTAGACGACGTGAAAGCGGCGGCGGCCGAGCATGGCTGGGGTGTGGTTGTCCGGGACCCCGATCCGGAGGAACAGGTCCCCACTCAGATTCGGAATCCTAAGCCGGTGCAAATGATCAAACCCGTGTTTGATCTCCTCGGCACCGTTCCCGGCTATCGAGAGATGGACATCTCCTTCTTTTTCCTCCTTTTCTTTGTGGTCTTTTTCGCGATGATCATTGGCGACGGAGGGTATGGGGCGATCCTGCTCCTGGGTACCATCGTAGCCGCGGCTCGCGGTGCCCGGCGGGGCAGGAAACCCGGCCCTGGTACCGCACTTATGGTAGTGCTGAGCACGGCGACCGTGGTCTGGGGTGCCATTACCGGGAACTGGTTCGGATACGCCCCATTTGCGGAGTTGCCGGTCCTTCGGAATCTGGTGATTCCCTCGATTTCAGCAGAGAACGAAGCGAGTACCGAGACCATTCAGTATATGACCTTTGTTATCGGGACGATTCATCTGTCCATCGCCCACGTCTGGAACTTCATTCGCGGACTCCGGGTTCAGCCTCGGATCGCCGCGCTGGAACAACTGGGCTGGTTATCGATGGTATTGGGTCTGTACTATCTGGTGCTTGAACTCGTTCTTGGTACGGTGGCGGTGTCGATCGTGCCTCGCCCGGACTGGTGGATGAGCATGATCGTGGGCGGCCTAATCGCGGTGATGGCCTTTGGTCGGCAGGAGTCCGGTCAGAACTTCTTCATTGGCGTCGCAAAGGGTGTGGCGAACATTATTACCACCGCTCTCGACGGTATCAGCGCCTTTTCGGACATCATCTCGTACATCCGGTTGTTCGCGGTGGGCCTGGCATCGTTAGCGATCGCTGAGGCGTTCAATAATATGGCCGGCGGCATCGCCGAATCGATGGGAGGTGCCGGAGGGGCAATAGTAGCGGCGTTGATACTGTTCTTAGGACACAGTCTCAACCTTGCCATGGGGGCGCTGTCAGTGGTGGTCCATGGCGTTCGGCTGAATATGCTCGAATTTTCCGGGCATCTTGGAATGGAATGGACCGGGGTAGAGTACTCCCCGTTCAGAGCGCGAAAGAATGCGTAATCGAATTATGAATAAGGAGATGTAGTACATGAATATCGGACTTCTTGGAGTCGGTTCGGCTCTTGCGTTTGCTGCTATGGGCTCGGCCCTTGGCTCGGGTACCGCCGGAATGGCCGCGGTGGGAGCGTGGAAGAAAGCGTTTGTACAGAACAAGCCTGCCCCGTTTCTGTTGGTGGCATTTGTCGGCGCGCCCTTGACTCAGACGATTTACGGCCTGATCCTGATGAACGCTCTGGTCGAGGCCGCAGAGAACGCCGACCAGGCGTGGCTGATCATCGGTGCCGGCGTGTTTGGTGGTATGGCGATGGGCATGTCCGCCTGGTTTCAGGGAAAAGCGGGAGCCGTTGCATCGGATGCGTTGGCCGAAACGGGAAAAGGCTTTGGTAACTACCTGCTCGTCTTGGGACTAGTTGAGACCGTTGCCCTGTTCGTTATGGTCTTCCTGTTGGGTGTCGTCGGATAGTATCCGTTGCCGGAGCTCCCGGCGTACCGACGGAACGAGGCCGGCTTCTCATATGAGGGGCCGGCCCTTTGAATTTTCGTCAACTTCCAACGGTGAACGCTCGATAATGCTACTATGAAGCCTCTTCCGCAGAGCACGGTAGCGCGGTGGTCCATGTTGAGTTTGCTCTGCATCACCAGCGTCGCCGGTGTCTGGGCACAGACCTCAGCCCCATCCGACGCACCTCCCGACCGTCCGGCATGGGTCCATTTCGAGCGGGCCCAGGAAGCCGCTCGGAGCGGTCCCGACCGGGACTACGCTGAAGCGATTCGGCTTTACTCACAAGCACTGGTAGCCCGACCCGTGTATCCCGAGGCATATGTCGGCATGGCCCGGGTGTATGCGGCGGAGGGCGACATCGCTCTGGCGCGGCGCTACTATCAGCAGGCGTTGGAACAGCGTGGCTCTCTGGAAATTCCTGATGAAGAGTTTGAGCTCCGCCTGGAATTGGCCCGACTTCTGGAGCAAGAGGGGGCCGAACGGGAATATCGCAATGCGCTG
>CAZNRF010000429.1:0-2976 GCA_964575075.1 uncultured Spirochaeta sp.
CGCGGTCAATTACGATTGGGGCGCAGTTGCCGCGCTCAACGGCCGGAAAGGTTGTCGACTGGTAAAACCGTAGCGTCTTACGGTACCCTTCCAGTATGGATCGAGATTTCGCACGTCTACTAGACCAGTTGCCGGAGTTCCAACAAGGAGCCCGGGAGTTGAGTGAGATCTTGCTCACGAACCTGGTCATGGCCGCCGAAATTCCCGCGCCGACCTTTGCTGAGGAGCGGCGCATGGAATTCCTCTTGGACCGGTTTAACGAGTACGAGCTACAGAACTGCTCTACCGACGAGGCGGGGAACGCCCTGGGAATACTCCCCGGCCGAACCGGGGAGAACAATATTTTGCTGGTGGCCCATATGGACACCGCCTTCGCGGACACCGTCGACCATACGGTGTCCATCGCCCCCGGAGTGGTATCCGGTGCCGGCATCGGCGACGACAGCCTGGGCCTCGCGGTGCTGGTGACATTGCCGCAGTTGCTCTCACACCTAGGAATCGAGTTGGATTCGAATATCGTGTTTATGGGCAGTGCGCGCAGTCTGGGCCGGGGGGATATCGAAGGGTTGCGTTTTTTTCTCAACAACCGAAGCGTTCGCGTCTCTCAGGGAATCTGTATCGAAGGGGTAAAACTGGGCCGGCTGAGTTACGACTCGATCGGCATGCTTCGGGGTGAAATTCACTATCGGGTGCCGGAGGAATACGATTGGACGCGCTTTGGTGCTGGGGGCGCGATCGTCAGCATGAACGATGTAATCAACCGCATCCTCGAGATTCCGTTGCCGCGGCGGCCGCGGACATCGATCGTCCTCAACAGCATGGAAGCGGGAGCCTCGTTTAACACGATTCCGCGACAGGCCACGTTGCAGTTCGAGCTGCGAAGCGAGTCTGGGGAGATTGTGCGTCGGCTTGGTGATCAGATTAGCGACATCACGGCGGAGACGAGCTCCCGCACCGGCGCAGAGGTTGAGTTCAATGTACTTGCGCGCCGTCAACCGGGGGGGCTGGGGTTTTCCCATCCGCTCGCGGCGCACGCTCGGTCGATTATTAAGGCGTTGGGCGTAAATCCGCGCATATCCCCCAGCACATCCGAGCTTTCGGCGTTTATTGATCAGGGCATTCCCGCGGTAACGATTGGGCTTACCCAGGGAGAGAGCTACAACGAGGAAGGAGAACGCTTGGATATCGAGCCGATCTATCTGGGGATTGCGCAGCTCATCGGACTACTCCTCACCATCGATGGAGGGTACACAGATGAACCTCAAGGATTGGCTCAAATCCAACACATACCACCACTCCGAGTTTCGTGATCTCCGGGCGCTGGTGGACGCCAAAGAGCAGGCGGGGCTCACGATCTCCCTGTGTATTCCCACCCTCAACGAGGAAAAGACGATCGGCAAAGAGGTGGTGATCTTTCGCAGTGAGCTCATGCAGCGGTATCCCTTGGTGGATGAGATTGCGATCATCGACTCCGGCAGCACCGACAAGACGCTGGAAATTGCCGCGAGCTTTGGTGCCGATACCTACCTGGCCGACGACATCTTACCGGAGGTAGAACGGAAGCGCGGCAAAGGCGAAAACCTCTGGAAAGCGGTCTATCAACTCAAAGGGGATATCATCGTCTACATCGACGCCGACATCAAAAATATCCACCCCCGGTTTGTGTACGGACTGGTGGGCCCGCTCATTCGTCGGCCGGAAATCCATTATGTAAAGGCGTTCTACGATCGTCCCCTGGCGTTCAGTCAGGGAGTGCGCCCCAGTGGCGGCGGGCGAGTCACCGAGATACTTATCCGCCCGCTCTTCTCCCTCTTCTTTCCGGAGCTGACCGCGATTATTCAGCCCCTCTCGGGAGAGTACGCTGTCCGCCGGGAGGTGCTCGAGCGCATCCCCTTTCCGATCGGGTACGGGGTGGAAACAAGCCACCTGATCGATGTCTATTCTCTGTACGATATGCAGGCGTTTGCGCAGACCGATCTGGACCAGCGGGTGCACCGCAACCAGCCCACCCGGAGCCTGGGCAAGATGGCCTTTGGAATCCTCCAGACCTTTCTCTCTCGTGTTGAGAAGCTGGGAGTTATCAAGGATATCCCGGAGACCTCTACCATTCTCCGCCAGTTTCAGGTGCAGGACGAGACGTTTGAAACGGTGGAACACACCATCGTGGAAGAAGAGCGACCCCCAATGGAAACCATTCCCGCCTACCAGACGCTGCAGCGCAGGCGCGGTACCGAAGAGGAGCTATCATGAAGCCGGTGGAGATGCAAAACGTTACCTACTCGTGGCCGTCTGAGGATGATGGAGAGCCCCACCTGGTCTTTTCCGACCTGACCGTCTCAGTGCCGGCGGGGTTCAATTTTCTCGTGGGACCCAATGGCATCGGAAAGAGTACCTTTATGCTCCTCGGCGGTGGACGCATCTTCCCGGATGCCGGCTCAGTTCTCGTCCTCGGCACCGACACCACCCGGTATGGCGATGCGCCCTTTCATCCGGAGCTCGAGCAGGAGCGCAACCAGCTTGTTTCCTTCGTGTACCAGAACATGGAGTTTGAGACGGATGCGCCCATCGGCGAGGTGTTTGAAATGGTGGCGTCGGGTGCCCGGGAACCCCGCCGGGCGGAGGAGGTGAGGCCCACACTGGTGGCGGCGGCGGACCTGACCGAGCGCCAATCAGTGCGCATGCATGAGCTCAGCAAAGGTGAGATGCAGCGCGCGATCGTAGTGATGAGTCTGCTCTACGGATCGCCGGTAGTGATGATGGATGAGCCGCTGTTTGCGGTGGAATGGTCTCGAGCGCAGCAGCTCCTCACGGCGGTTCGGGAGCACTGCGCCGCCACAGGTACCACCGTGTGTATCAGTGCTCACGACGTGGAGCTGGCTCGGCGGTTTGCGGATCATGTGGTGCTCTTTGACACGGATGGAGCGGTGACCGTGGGAGTTCCCGAGGAGCTGCTTTCCCGGGATCGACTGGAGCAGG
>CAZNRF010000430.1:0-2975 GCA_964575075.1 uncultured Spirochaeta sp.
CTGTGAAACGGAAATACTATCTGCTGCGCACGCTGGGGGCCGCTTTGGCAGCGGCTGTGTTCCTCGGCTCGTGTTCGATCGGGCTGAGCCCTGACACCCGGAGTCCGGAAGAGGATCTGGCGGAGCTGGACGCGCAGCTGAGCGTCACCGCCAACAGCGCGGTGGCGGCGGCGGACGCGCAGTTGAACGCCTCCGGAGAGATCGGCGCCAGCACCACGTACAATAACCCCGGCATGGATCCCGTTACGGTGGAAGCCGGTGCGACGGAAGCGCTGCCGGCACGCGGCAACTACCCCTACCCCGGGTGGACCACCACCGGTGAGGTGGAGCACATTGCTGATCCGGCTGGATACGCGGCGCAGCAGGGTTGGGCTCAGACCCCGGATGACACGGAGAGGCCCGTTCTCTTCAAGGTCACCGCCATTGCCCGACCCGACGAGGACGGCGTCTACCCTGAGTCTGAGGTTCGTGAGGTGTACTACGTCACCAGCACGGACGACCAGTATGAAGATGGAGAACGCATTTTCGATCCTTCCGGCTGGGGTGGAACCGGCTATCGCGACGAGTACATCGCGGAGTACACCGATGGGTCACGGCGCAGACATTGGATTTCCAATAGCGGGTTGCAACTCGCCCCGCTCAACATCACCGACAGTCTCGACTTCGAGACGGTGATTTCTACCGGGCTGGAGGATGACTCATCCGCGGAGTTTAGTAGTGTCACGATGTACACGCACACGTTGCGGGAGACGTTCAATTACTGGTTCTGGAACGACAACGCAGCGGTTGCGCCGTCCATCGTGGGTTGGCGCTACTATACCGAGCATACTGAGGGCGATGAGCTGGTGGCGACGTCTCTCACGATCGAGTACACCTTCAATGCCGACCCCGACCGGGAACGTGATCAGTCATCGTTGCTGGCACGCTCGGTGATTCGCGAGGAGATGCGCTTCGAGCACAACGACCTCAACAGTGATGGGGTCGTTCAAACCGGTGAGGTCGGCGGCGCCACGGATCACGAACTGCGGTTGCGCACCGAGATCAATAACACCAGCAACGGTGCCCATCTCGTATACACCCGTCAGGGGAAGAGTATCAGCAAGTTTCTGAGTCGTGGGAACGCGGGGAACGCCAAGCTCGCCGGGGTGCAGCGGGATACGCTCCCGAACGGATACAACACCTTTGCCAGCGAGTTCAGTGTCGCGCTCGAAGAGTTTGAAGATCAGGAGGGGTCTGAATAAGACTACCCAGGGAATAACAAAGAGACGGTGACACAGACCGGCGCATATCCGATGCGCCGGTTTTTTTATGCTTACAGCTTACAACCCTGTGCGACCGCGAAAGCTCCGCGCCAGAGTGAGCCGGTCGGCGTATTCAAGATCTCCCCCCACCGGCAATCCCAACGCCAGGCGCGTCACCTTCACGCCGAGTTCCTCGAGCTGCCGCGCCACATAGAGCGCGGTGGTGTCCCCTTCCACGGTGGGGTTGGTGGCGATGATCACTTCCTCGGTGCCGTCCGCCCGCACCCGCTGCAAGAGCGTTCCGATAGCGAGATCTCCCGGGCCCACCCCCTCAATCGGGGCGATCACCCCGCCGAGCACGTGGTACAGCCCGTGAAACTCGTGGCTTGCCTCCAGGGAGGCCACATCCTGCGGCTCTTCCACCACGCAGATCGTGCCGCGGTCGCGGCCGGAGTCGGTGCAAATGGGGCAGGGATCGGTCTCCGTGTACGCGCCGCACACGGAGCACCGAAAGATCGTATCGTGAAGGCGGCCCAGCAGCGCGGAAAGCCGCTCCGCCTCGGCGCGATCACCGCCGAGAATCGAGTAGGCGATGCGGGTCGCGCTCTTTTTGCCCAGTCCCGGAAGGCGGGCGATCGCCTGAATCAGTTGATCCAGGGTGTTCATCAGGCGCCGCCGGTGCCGGGTCCGCCCGGCATACCACCAAACATTCCCGGCGGAATCGGCAGATCCCCGGTGAGGGAGGAGAGACTGCTCTGGAGCTCCTCCCGGACCTTGGCGGAAGCGTCGTTATGGGCCGCGCGGAAAAGGTCCTGCAGCATCGCCACATCCTCGGGATCCACCACCTCCGGCGCGATCTCCACGCTGAGCACGTGAAACTCGCCGTTCATCGTGATCGAGACCATCCCGCCACCGGCGGTGCCGGTTACGGAGACCTCTTTTAGTTTCTGCTGCGCCTGCTGCATCGTTTCCTGCAGCTGGCCCATATTCTTCAGCAAATCCATTGGATTCATGAGTGATCCTCCACAATTTCACCGCGAAACACGCGGCGTACCATATCTACCTGCGGGTCCACACCGGACCTCTCTTCTTCCGTGGCGGAGAGCGTTTGAATAAGCCCCGCCACACGCTCGAGGTCTAATACCGCCAACGCAGCGGCCTGCACCGCCTCGCGGTCCGCGGAGAGCGCGTTGGCACCAAACTCATCGGCAAAGGCGATGAGCAACTCCTCATCCCTCAATCGCCACATCCGCGCCCGGGAGAGCAACGCCGCCACGGAGATCCGCTGCGTCCGGAACCGGGCCACGATCGCCTCCACCTGCTCGAGAGAAATGCCATCTACCTCCGGCGGCCCATTGGGATCGATATCGGTATCCGGTGGGGCCTCCGGGACGGTGTCCACCGTCGCCGATTCCTCAGCATGCTCCGGGGCCCGGGCCGCCGATGTGGTCACGTCGCCTGCGCCACTGCCGCGGTCATCGCCGGCCATCTCGCTGCCGGCCACCCCGCCGACGTCCGCTCCCCCGGCGCTAGCGCCCTCGGCGCTGCCATCGCCCCCGTGGCGTCGCCGATAGGCGCCCTCATGAATCAGCTCCTCCTGGAGCGCCTTGATCCCCTTCACCAGCGCCTGGGGCGTGCGGATAGAGGAGAGCGACGCCAACCGGCTAATCGCCAGCTCCAGATCAAAGCGCAGGTACACCGAGTATCGCAGATCCCGGTAGAGCTGCAGCACCC
>CAZNRF010000431.1:0-2946 GCA_964575075.1 uncultured Spirochaeta sp.
TCGTCCTGCCGCTCTCCACCACCACCGCTCAAGACGCGCTCCTCCTGCCGATCCACGGTCCGATCGATCGCTTTCAGACGGTGATGGTGCAGCGGGCGGTTGAGCAGGCGCGGGACGGGGAACACAGCCACCTCATTATAGATATCGATACCTTTGGCGGCCGGGTCGATGCGGCGTTGGAGATCGCCGGTACCCTCGGCGGTGCCGAAGAGATCACCACGGTGGCGTTTGTGGGCAACTCCCCCGATACGCGCGGGGTGAGTTGGTCTGCCGGGGCGCTGATCGCGCTGGCCACCAACGAGATCTATATGGCGCCGGGTACCTCCATCGGCGCCGCCGCGCCGGTGATGCAGGGAGCGCAAGGGTCGGAGCCGGCGGACGAGAAGACGGTGAGCGCCGTCCGGGGCCAGATGGCGGCCCTGGCCGAACGCAACGGCCATCCGCCGGCGGTGGCCCGGGCGATGGTGGACGCCGCGGAAGTTGTGGTGGCGGCGGAGGTTGACGGCCAGATGCGGCTGCTCTCCCGGGAGGAGGCATCCTCCATGGAAGCCGAGGACGAGGATTCCATTACGGTGCGGGAGACGGTCTCGGCGGAGGGGAAGCTCCTTACGCTTACCGCCGGGGAGATGGAGCGGTATGGGGTTTCCCGGGGGTCTCCGCGGTCACCGCAGGAGTTGGTGGATCTCTTGGAGATAGACGGGTTCACCCGAATCGAAGCATCTGCCACCGATCGCGCGGTCTCCGTCCTCACGGGAACGGGGTTTACCACGCTCCTGATTCTGGCGGGGCTTGTGGCGCTCTTTCTGGAGATCACCAGTCCCGGTTTCGGGGTTCCCGGAGCGGTGGCGCTCACCGCCTTGGGCACGCTCTTTGCCTCGAATCTGCTCATCGGCCAGGTGGGATCACTGGAGATCATCCTCTTCGTCCTGGGTGTGGGCCTGCTCATCTTTGAGCTTTTTGTCATCCCCGGCTTTGGGGTTGCCGGCATTTCCGGTCTCTTGGCGATGGGAATCGCTCTGGTTCTCTCGCTGCAGCGCTTTGTGGTACCCGAGTATGAGTACCAGTGGGATATTCTGGGGCGAAACGTGCTCGTAGTGGGGGGCACGGTGATAGCGGCAATTCTGACCTCGCTCAGTGTGGCGATGCTCGTAAAGAATACGCGTTTCTTCTCCCGGCTGGCGTTGGCGAATACGCAGGATGCCGGCGCCGGCTACACCGCCCAGACGACTTCCGTGGCAGACCGATATCTGAACCGGGAGGGCACCGCGGAAACCACGTTTCGACCTTCAGGCAAAATTCGCCTGGAGGATGAGGTGGTCCCGGCGGAGAGCGAGGGGGGCTATATCGAGAGAGGCCGGACGGTGCGAATCGTGCGGGTAGACGGCAACCGCCTCGTGGTGCGGGAGGTGTAGCGTGCCGGTGTGGGGACTCTTTGCGCTGATCCTGGTGGGATCGGTGGCGATTCTGGCGGAGTTCTTCATTCCCGCCTTCGGGATTATCGGAATCGCGGGACTGAGTACCGTGGTGGTCGCGGTGGTACTGGCGTTTTCCGAACACCCCGAGCCGTGGGGAACGCTGGTGCTGTTGACGGCGCTGATTGTCACCCCCACGGTGGTCATTGGGGGATTCCGGCGCTTTCCGAAGAGTTTTTTCGGCAAGCGCATGATTCTGGCCACCGATGAGGCCACCGCCCCGGGGGCGGGCGATGCCGATGTGGCGGTGGGGACGGTGGGCACCGCGATTACCCCGCTGCACCCGGGGGGAACGGCGGAGATAGCGGACCGCCGGATGAGCGTGGTTACCGCTGGAGAGTTTGTGGAGTCCGGGACGCCGGTAGAAGTAGTTACGGTTGAGGGTGCGCGAATCGTTGTGAGGAGGTTGAACAATGGAGTTTGATATGGGTATCGAGATGATCATTTTATACGTCGTTCTGGGGCTGTTAGCGCTGGGGCTGATCTTTATCTTCGTTCGCTTTTTCGGGTTGTGGTTTCGGGCGCTGTTGTCCGGGGCGCCGGTGCCGATTACGCGGATTATCGGGATGTGGCTGCGGAAGGTTGATCCCGCGGTGATTGTGGATAGCCGCATTATCCTGGTGAAGGCGGGGATTCCCATGGAGCCGGAGCTCCTGGAGACGCACTACCTGGCCAGTGGGGATGTCCGCCGGGTGAGTCAGTCCTTGGTGGCGGCCAACAAGGCCAACATTCCCCTGGATTTTCAGCGCTCTGCGGCGATCGACCTTGCCGGGAGGGATGTGCTGGAGGCAGTGAAGACCAGCGTCAACCCCAAGGTCATCGATTGCCCCGATCCCACCAAGGGCAAGGAGGCGATCGAGGCGGTGGCCAAGGATGGAATCCAGCTCAAGGTGAAGGCGCGGGTTACGGTGCGCGCCAATATCGAGCGCCTGGTGGGGGGAGCCACGGAGGAGACGATTATCGCCCGCGTCGGGGAAGGGATCGTTACCACGATTGGATCGTCCGGAACGTACAAGGACGTCCTGGAAAACCCGGACCTGATCTCTCGGCGGGTGCTGGAGAAGGGACTGGATGCCGGGACCGCCTTTGAGATTCTTTCCATCGATATCGCCGATATCGATGTGGCACAGAACGTGGGAGCCAAGCTTCAGGCGGATCAGGCGGAGGCGGATAAGCGCCGCTTCCAGGCGGAGGCGGAGAAGCGCCGCGCCGCCGCCATGGCCAAGGAACAGGAGATGCGCGCCGACGTGCAGGAGAACCGCGCCAAGGTGGTCCTGGCGGAGGCGGAGATTCCCAAGGCGATCGCGGAGGCGTTCCGCGAGGGCAATTTAGGCGTTATGGACTATTACCGCCTGCGCAACGTGCAGGCCGATACGCAGATGCGCAACTCCATTGGCGGTGAAGGGACCACCACTGGAGGTGGCGACGGAGGCACCGGCGGCGATGATTAACTCGCTTTTGGAGTTGGTTGGGG
>CAZNRF010000432.1:0-2937 GCA_964575075.1 uncultured Spirochaeta sp.
GGGGGCGCGGCACATCTCCTCCCCCCCCTCCCCGGCGGCGTGGAGGAGCGTCGGGGGGGACCCCAGGACATTGACGGAAGGTTTGCCCCGTACCGGCTCCGCCCGGTGGATCTGGGCCTTGGGGGCCTGGGGGAAAATGTGACCCGGCAGGACGTCGGCGAGCGTCTGCCGCGGCTCCCGGCTGTTGGGCTGTATCTCCCGCCACTCCCGCTGAAGCTCCGCCGAGCGGTCGCTCAGGAACCGGAGGCGCCCGTCGATCTCCTCCAGGGGCACCCCGGCATCGAACTGCAGCGCGTCCACGGCGGCGGATATGACGGTCTCGTTTGGTTCGGCTCCCACGTTGTCTACCATCAGCGCCGCCAGGTTGTGGCGAGTCAGAGGAAAGTCCTCCAGCAGTTGCATCACCGCGACGCTCTTGGCGACGGCGGTTTCCTGGGATGAGGGGCCAAAGCGCTGGATCGTTTTATCCACCGCCTCAACGACGTGGCGATAGCTCGAGGCACCCTCAATGTCGTGGCGTAGAACGTCAAAGAAATCCACCACCGTCACCAGGGTTCCCACGGGGCGTGATGCAAAGGCGCCGCCGCCGGAGCTTGCTCCGATCAGGGTCTCCTGGACCACCTTGATCGCCGAGCGCAGGCCGGTACCCCCGGTACTCCGGGCGAGTCGGGCGATGATGTTCATGAGCAGGCGGAAGTACTGCGGCAGAAACGGATAGAGGTCGACAAAACGGTCGGCGTCAAAGCTGTTGGCGTATCCTTTCGCCTCTTCCAGACGGGTGTTGACCCGCAACTTGTCACCATGTTGCGTAAAGAGGGCCCGCAGTTGCCCGACGCCCTCGTGGGACTTTGCCAAAAGCCGCTTGTTGGTGATCGTCTCGATGTCGTCCGCCTTGAGTTGCACCGAGATAGGAAAGCGATCCTTGAGCTTGAAGAGATTGGTTGTATTCCGCGCCTCTAAAAGCTCTGTAAGAGTCTGCTGGGCGGTGGCGATGATCCAGGCGGAGCCGCCGCCGATGGACTTGAAGTTCTGGGCAAGTCCCTGGAGGTTGAGAACCAGATCGTCCCTGGGAGCCACGTACTGCCCAGCCTCATCGAGAATAACCAGCAGGTTGCGTGAGCCGGTGCGACGCTCGATGAGGTCAAACATCCGCTTGACCTGCTGATCCATCGCCTCATCGTCCGTCTCAATGCGGAGATTGGAAAAGGACTTTTCCGTGGGAAAGACATCGGGAAAGAGCTCTGAGGCGACCTGGCTCGCGATGCCGCCCCCAACCATGGAGTTGTCCCGAATCTCGTACCAGTCGCGGTTACGTTTGGCCACCGCCGCCAGAAACTCCTCTTTCCGACCTTCCTCTTCCACGAGGAGCTCAAGCAGCGCGTGTTTTGTCACCTGGGAGTACTCCGCCCAGCGCAACACCTGCCGGAAGACCACCGCGGAGACGGGCTCCCCCGTCTTGCCGGCGGATTGCACCGTCGACAGGTCGATCATGACCACGGCAGGGTTGAATCGGGTGGCGACGGTGGAGAGGCGTTGCTGGAGCTGAATACTGGAGAGTTTGCTCTTGAATAGATCCCGAAACGGCGTCCCGCCAACCGTGCGACGACCGTCGAGGGCAAAGCCGAGGTATTTGGTCATGGAGCTCTTACCGATACCGTAAAAGCCGTCAACCCAGACACCTATCTCTGCACCAGCCCCGGAGGAAACCCCATCATCGAGGACATCGAGAAGGCGATCGATACTGGAGGCGATATTGTCGGTAACGACGTACTCGTCGATCTCCTGCCGCAGGCGCTCTTCTTCCCGATCCTGAAACTGGATTACCTTTTCGATCCGTCGATCAATCGGTTGCGAAAACAGATCCTCAATGGTACTCATCCCACGTTACCTCCCACATGGCGAGATCGATAATTGCCGTCGGGCGGGTAGAATCCCAGGTACCGTAGCCCGAAAGCGCTGGTCCGTTTGCCGGGATACAGCACTACCACCGGACAATCCACCTTCCCCTGGATCTTCTGCTCTACGTAGCCGACCTGCAGGTACGGGTGAAGAAGCTCGAGCCCGTAGACGAGTAGGAGCCCTCCCGGATGCTGCGCCGCTGAAGCGATCTCCGCGGTAACCCACCCTTCCACGACTGTTTTATCCGGTCCGTCCTGCAACAACTGCCGAACACTCTGATACGCGTCTGCAACGATCTGCGGATCATCGGGATCCTCACGCAGACCCTCCCGGATGAACCTGTAATCCTCGTGCTCCAACAGGTACCGCTCGAGACGGTCTCCCAGGTCGAACTCGCGGGTATGCCGGCCGTCGTGTCGCAGTACCGTGAGAAGATCACTCATCCGCTGGTACATCTTCATAGACTCCTTTGGGTCGTAGACCAGAAAGAAGACCGGATCCTCCCCCTGATCGACCAGGATGGATCGGTGGGTCAGGGCACGACGGAGATCGGTAAATGACTGTTCAAGCTGATCCATTGAGATACTCCTCAGTGGTCTGGTATCGCCAGCTGAATCTGGCGATATCACCGGCATACTGAAACTGGAACGGCCCGGAGGTACCGGATACTCGGGAACATCGGTCCACCACATCCCTACGGTTCATCCCCATAACGCCCCATTCGGAAAGATCGAGAAGAGCGGTGTCGCTCACCCCGTCCTCGTGGCCTTCGATGAGGGTATAGGCAAAGAGAAAGGACGACGGGTTCCAGTATCGGATGCGCCGGATCGGCGAACGGCGATCCTCAAAGAATCCGAAGTCGGTGAGGGTCTTTCCCAGATTCCGGGCTACCCGCTGCATCACACTCGTCGACCACGGCTCCGGCATACGGTGCGTCCCGGCGACATCCTCGAGGAAGGCGACGATCTCGGAGCCCAGGATTTCCCGGTGCCCCGAAAACGTCGCGGGCCCGTACCGCCCGGTGCGCAAGTCCCCGAT
>CAZNRF010000433.1:0-2924 GCA_964575075.1 uncultured Spirochaeta sp.
GTATATGTTCCTCTTCGGTGTCTATCTGGTGTCCTTCGGTGACTCCTCGCCGGGAGGAGGGTTTCAGGGGGGCGTGGTCATCGCCTCGGGGATTATTCTGCTGGCCATGGCGCGGGGACCGGCGCGAGCGGAAGAACTCTTTCCGGCAACCCGATTAACGATCGTGGAGACCACCGCGTTTCTCGCGCGGTTGCTCACCGGTACCGCCGGAATCGCGCTCTCCGGCGCGTTTTTGGCGGGCTTTCTTGGCGGTTCGGGAGTGCGGTTTGTCTTCCTGCTGAACATACTCATCGGATTGAAGGTTGCCGCCGGGGTAAGTCTCATCTGTCTGACGATTTTTCGCGAGGAATGATATGGCGTGGTATTTGATCGCAATCCTGTTTCTGATCAGTCTCTGGGGCATTATCGCGGAACGAAACATGGTGCGGAAAGTGATCGCCCTGACGTTTGCAAACTCGGCGGTAACGATTCTATTCGTCTACTACGCCTCGTTGAGCGGTGATACGGCTCCCATTCTCACCGATGCGGGGCGCCCGGTAGATCCGATTCCCCACGCCCTGATGCTGACGGCGATCGTGGTGGGAGTGTGTGTGGTGGCGCTGGCACTGGTTCTGGTCTATCAGCTCTACCAGCGCTTTGGTACGCTTGATATGAGCGAGATCGAGCGCCGCGTGTGGCACGGAGACGACGAAACGTGAACATGCTCATCCTCCACGCCCCGGTGCTGCTCATTCTCTCTCCCATGGCGGCGGCGGGAATTGCCCTGGTGGGCAAGGCGTTTCCGGCGAGGCGCGGATTTCGCGAGGCGGCAACCGCCGTGCTGGCCCTCTCGCTGGTGGTGCTGGCAGCCGGCGCCGGACCGGTGATTCGCGGTACTCAGGCCGTTCCCTACGCACTGGGCGGATACGATGCAGAGCCGGCGATTCTGCTGGTGCTTGATGGATTAGCCTGGATGTCCTCCGCGCTGGTCCTAGTGGTGGGGATCATCGTTTCCTTCGCCTCGCTGCCGCACCGCCGCTTTGACGCGGCGTACTTCTTCTTTCTCATGATGACGATCGCCGGTATGCAAAGCGTGGTGGTCACCACCGATCTCTTCACTATGTTTGTGAGCTTTGAAATCGTCGCCATCGGAGCGTACGTGCTCATCGCCTGGGAGCGAACGCCTCAGGGGCTCCTGGCCAGTTTGAAGTATCTCTTTCTGAGTACTGTGGGCATTCTGTTTTTCCTCTTCGGAATATTTGTTCTGTACCGAGATCTGGGATCGTTGTCGATGCTGACACTCTCATCCCTTATTCCCCGGGAGCCTGCGGTAGCGAATGCGGTGGTACCCGGGTTTCATATGTTGTCGCTGCCGGAGCCCGGCGTGGCGCGGTCGGTGCCGTTAGCGGTGGCCGCGCTCTGCGTGGGAATCGGCGTTCGTACGGCGTTTATTCCGTTTCATACCTGGCTGCCTGAGGCGCACGCCTGGGCGCCGCATCCCATTTCGGCTCTGCTCTCCGGGGTTCTGATCAAAGTGTCGTTTCTTGCTATGTTGCGCATCGTCGCGGCGTTTCATGCGGTGTATCTGATGCCCCTCTTTCTGTGGATCGGCGCGATTACCGCTTTGGTAGCGGTGGGGTGGGCGCTGGCGCAGCACGATGCCAAACGCCTTTTGGCGTTTCATTCTATCTCACAGATGGGCTACATCCTGGCAGCGTGGGGCGCGGCGGGGGCGCTGTCGGGAGTGGCGGCGTACTCCCACGTGATCAGTCACGCCCTCTTCAAGAGTCTCTTATTCATCGTGGTGGGAATCGCCATTGAGCGGGCCGGTACTCGGGATGTGTATCGGATTCGGGGAGTGGGGCGGGACGCCCCCCTCTTGGCGGTAGGGGTCATCGTAGGAGCGTTGGCAATATCCGGGATACCCCCGTTTAACGGATTCGTGAGTAAACAGCTCATCTCTTCGGCACTGTACGGTTCCCCGGCGTATGTGCTTTTGCAGATCACCAGCGTCGGCACGGTTGCTTCCTTCATAAAGCTTTCCTCGATCGTGCTCCCGGCGGGAAAAGAGCCCCACCTGCGCCCGGCCAGGGGGGCTCGATTACCCTTCAGTGAGGGATTTGGGGTCGCGACGCTGGCAGGGCTTACGCTGGCGGGAGGGGTCGCCGGGCGCGGCATGACCCGATTCCTGCAGCGTCTTACCGGTGGTTCCGGCGGTGGCGGCGCGACCGATACGATTCCGGTGCTCTTCGGGGGGTCGGCGATCGTTGATGCGCTGATAACCGCGGGGATGGGGGCGTTGGTGGCAGCGGCAGTGATGTCTTCCCCCGGGCGGCGCGTCGCCCACCGGCTGAGCGATGTGGCGCCGGAACTGCGAACGGTGCTCCTCTTTTTCGTGGTAGGGCTGGTGCTGTTTTCGTTGGCGCCGTGGATTTCGATCTGAGTGGGTTCCGGGAATGATCCCGTTACTTCCGGGGCCCGAGTTTCTGCCCCGTCTTCCGGAGTTGCTCTCTCGAGACCAGGAATTTGCGGCACTGCACCCGATCACGCCGGAGCTGGTTGCCGCGGTATGTCGTTTTGGATACATGCCGATGAGTCTTGGCGCCGAACGCCCTGACATTCTTCTGGTAAAGTGCCACGCCCAGCGTATGGTGCTTGAACTCTCGGACCTGCATGTCCCGCGAAACCTGCCGCGCTATGCCCGAGGCCTCACGGTTGAAGTAGATCGGCATTTCTCAGCCGTGCTCGGCGAGATAGACCGATACCATGGGGAATCGTGGATATCTCCTCCCCTTGCGCAGGCGCTCCAGGTGCTCCACGAACGACCGGTCCACGGAGTAATGGTTCACTCCGTAGAGGTGTGTGACCCCCTTGCGCCGGAGGGCTCCCCACCGGTGGCGGCGGAGATCGGCTATAGCGTCGGCCAGGTGTATACCAGCCTGTCA
>CAZNRF010000434.1:0-2914 GCA_964575075.1 uncultured Spirochaeta sp.
ACGTCGATATTGAAGCTGCGCTTGAAGTTCTCCGGGGTCTGGACGAACAGACGCTCCCGCTCAGGGATCACCTCACCGATATAGTAGGGCAATCCGCAGTTGGCGTAGCTGATATGCCCACCGCGCTCGAGGATGAGGATTTCCGCGTGTTCCGCGATACGTCGGAGTCGCGCCGCCGTGGTCGCTCCGCCGGCAACACCACCTACAATTACAACTTTCATGAGAGCCTCCCGGTTTTATCGGATTATTTTTATCGATATACCGAGAGCGTAGGGGTTAGAGGCGGATTATGTCAATCCCCGAATATAAAAACAATCATATAGAGCGAGACGATTCCTGCGGAATACGGACGGCAAAGCGCGAACCCGTACCGGGAGTCGACTCAACGTCTACCGACCCGTTGTGCGCCTGCACGATCGCTCGCACCAGACTGAGACCCAGCCCGAGGCCGCGCTGATTCGGCTGGATTGGGCCGCGGTACATGCGGTCCCAGACCCGTTCGCGCTCCGTCTCGGAAAGCCCGGGACCGGTATCGCTCACCCCAATCTCTACCACCCGACCGCCGGGGGTCGCTTCGGAGCCGGCGTCAGCCGGGAGGGTCCGCGCGGAGAGCGTCACCAGGCCACCCTCGCGGCAGTACTTCACCGCGTTATCCACCAGGTTGGCCACCACCTGCCGCAACCGGAGCCGGTCGGCGTGCACGACGGGCTCCTCCGGCGGCGCGGACTCCGCGTGCCGCCCCGCGTGTTCCCGACGCCCCGACACGTCGATTCGCAGGGTAATACCGCGGTCTTCGGCCACCATCTCATAGAGGTCGCGTACCTCCTCCAGCACCGCCGGCAGAGATACCGGTTCCGTCGAAAGCTGCATTACCCCGCTCTCCGCCTCGGTGATGTCCAGCAACGTGTTCACCATGCGCAGAATCTCATCGCTCTGCTCCACCGTTTCCGCCAGGGCGGCCTCGGTATCCGCCGCGTCACCGCTGCGCAGAGCGAGTTCCGCCCGCGCCCGCAGGCGGGTGATCGGCGTGCGCAGATCGTGGGCCACCATGTCTACCGTGTTGCGCATGCCGTCTACCAGCCGTTCGATCGTGCCGAGCATCGCATTGATCACATCCACCAGTTGGGTGAGCTCTCGCCCGCCGGTACCCTGCTCCACCCGCGCGTCCAGGCGCCCGGTATCTATGATCTGCCGCGCCACGGCGGTAACCCGGGAGATCGGCCGCAACGCCCGCGTGGCGGTCACCAAACCCACCACAAACGCAGCCACCGCCACCGCCGCCGCAATAAGCAGAAAGTTGCGCTGAAAGAGGCCCATGAGGCGCTGCCGGTTCTGATCCGAAAGCCCCAATTGCAGAAAGTACTGCTCGGAGAGCCAAATCCCGGAGACCTCTACCAAGTAGTCATGCTCGTTGGAGCGCAACACATGGATTTTGTTGGGCTCCAGCTCAATACGTTCCAGCCGGTCAAAGTTGAAGCTCTGCCAGACGCGGGGATAGCTGAACAACACCGTCTCGTTGTCTGCATCGGCCACGCGCACAAAGAACGGCCGCTCCCCCACCAGCAGATTGTCCACCCCGATCTCATCCCGCAGCAGATCCACGCCACCGGTCTGAAATTGGGCCCAGTAGCTGAGCAGGCGGTTCTGCATCTCCCGCAGGTCATCCTGTTGGAGCGTCCGGTACAGCGAGAAGAACGTGAGCGCGAAGATCGCCACCACGCTCAGGATCGAAATACTGGTGTAGAGCAACGTCAGCCGAAGGCGGGTGGTAAGCGCAAAGCCGGTATGGGCCGGATCCCGCGGGGCTCCCCGATCCGCACTCATGACGGCGCTCCGGTGGCGGCGGTGGACTCCGGGCGAAAGGCGTAGCCCACGCCCCGAACGGTATGAATGACCTTGGGCTCGAACTCCCGGTCCACTTTGGCGCGCAACCGGGACACCAGCACGTCTACCACATTGGTCTGCGGGTCGAAATCGTAACTCCAGACATGCTCCAGAATCATCGTCTTGGTGAGCACCTGACCGGGGTGGCGGAGGAAGAGCTCCAACAGCGAGAACTCCCGAGGCTGTAAATCGAGGTGCGTCCCCTGGCGGGTCACCTGTCGCGCCAGGAGGTCCATCTCGATATCTCCTACCGAAAGCCGCGTCACCTGCCCACCGGCGGCACCGGCGGTCGCGCTCCCCGTCCCGGTAGCACCCCCCGAGCCGTTCCCCGCCGCGAGGCGGCTGCGTCGAATGAGGGCCTCGATCCGTACCTGGAGTTCGGAGAATGAGAACGGTTTGGTGAGATAATCATCACCTCCGGCCCGCAGCCCCGTAACCCGATCGTCCACGGACTGCCGCGCGCTGAGGATGAGAATGGGAGCGGTCATTCCGCGTCCGCGAAGTTCCTCGATAAGCCACAGCCCATCCTTGCCGGGAAGCATGATATCCACCACCAGCGCATCGTACCGCTTGAGGCTCGCCGCGCCGAGGGCCTCCTCGGCAGACTCCAGATGGTCTACGTGGTAGCCACTCTCACCGAGACCTTTCTTGAGATACTGCGCGATCTTGGCATCGTCTTCTACAATGAGCACCTGCACAGATGATAAGATACCACACCGACACGCCGCAGGATCAACGCAAATTCATCGATTTTTATTCGGCCCGGTCGTGTCATTGTAGATATAATATAGGTTAAAAGAGATACAGGAGGTTTGCGATTAAGCTCACGGTAGATGTAGACGGCATTACCACACTGGAAAAACTATACGACGTCATCGAAGGCGTCCGTGGTCTGCTCGATACCATTCCGGCGCCGGGCGAACCCGGCTGGTTTGCTCTGGAAAATGCGGTGGTCTACCGCCGCGGCGCGGAGGACTGGCACATCATCTTTCACGTCCACGGAGAACAAGAGATCCTGGCCCACGCCTTT
>CAZNRF010000435.1:0-1375 GCA_964575075.1 uncultured Spirochaeta sp.
GGGACAGCTCTCGAAGTGCCGCCACCGCCTCCTCCGCCAGGTCGCTTTGGACAAAGATATGATCGTGGTAGAAGCCGGCCACCACGTTGGCGCTGATCCCGCGCTCCGCAAGGCGCGTGGCAACCGCTGCGGTGAGGCCCACCGCGGTGAGGCTTGAGTGCACGGAGAGGGTAATTCGTCGGAAGACCGTTTCGTACGGGAGCCCGGACACGTCAGCCTGGTCTCGTGGCAGGACCAGCGTAAGTCCCTCCTGCTCCGTTACGGAGGCGACCGGGTCCAGCATGGCGTGGTCGCCGTAACGGGCCTCCGGGAAGGTGCAGAAGACGAACTCCTGGGGGCTCTGCTGCGGGTTCATCGAGGCGAGGATTGTATCAAGGTCTGTTTCGCCGGACATGCGTCATCGTAGCGTATCGGTGGCCCCGCCGTCATCGACCGTATTCGCTCCTTTCGTAATTGCACCCAGCCGAATCCGGGACTACACTTGGTGTATACGCATAACCAGGGGGCTTTTATGGCTCATCATTCGGACGTGGTCATCGTCCGGTGCTGGCCGTCTCTGCGGTGTAGGGGAGCGTGCTGCCTGCCCGTGGTGGTCGTGGCGTTTGTGTTTCTCGTGATCGGACCGACCTCCCCGGCCGGTGCCCAGGAGACGCCCCGGCCCTGGGTTCTGGTGGCAATTCCGGAGACGCCCGCCGACGAGGCGCGGAACGAGATCCTGGCGGACGTGATCGCCGACACCGTTGAGCTCACCCTGAAGCTTGTGGGCGACTACGTAATCCAGCCGCGCCCTGATGCCCTCGCCGGTCCCGCCTCGCCTGCCGACGCCGCTGCGCTGGCCGATGAACTATCCCTGGACTACGTGGTGTTCGGACGGGTTGAAGAGATCGACGATGGTTCTACCCGGTTTTCACTCTCCGTCTACAATCGCGAGCAGGATGAGGTGGTGTTGGAACGGGAAGCAGTGGCCCAGTCCCTCTTTGAGACGTTTTCCGTGGCCGATGCGCTGTCGGCAGAGCTGCTGGGAGCGTTTACCGGACAACGAATCGCCTACGGTTCGATTGAACTGGTCAATGAGGCGCCGGATCCCGGGGAGTACCGCGTGTTGGTGGACGGCGAGCCGGTGGGCAGCTCCCCGACTGTGGTTGAGCGGATTCTCATCGGGCCGCGCCGGATAGAGATCGTGGGCGTCGACGGCACCCGCATCGAGAGTGACACGTTTATAGCCGAGGGTCACCGTACCCGACTGACGTTTTCCGTGGCGGAACTGCCGGAGGAGGACGAACCACTCGAGGAGTTGACCGACGAGCAAGAGCCGGAGGTGCCGGAGGTGGCCGATGCGCCCCAAGCACTGCCCGGGGAGGAGGCGGCCGCAGGG
>CAZNRF010000435.1:1475-2913 GCA_964575075.1 uncultured Spirochaeta sp.
TATATCCCTGGAGTCGCAGCGATCCCGGCCGCCGGGACACGCCCATCTGGACCAGTACGTTTCATCTCATTCGGGAAGAGCGCCCGGAGTGGGATTCCCACGGGTGGGGTGGCGGCCTCACGGCCCGCATGGACTGGGGCCGGCGGCATAGTTTTATGCTGGAGTACAGCCGGATGAAACCCAATTGGGAAGATCCGGATGACGATGGTTCCGCGTCTGAGTTACATGCCGACGATGTCACGGCGGAGACCACCCTCACCTACCGGCCGGCGGACCTATATCGCCTCGCCACCGGGTACGGAGTGCGCCTGGAGCCGGTGGCCGGTCTCACGGTTATGCCGTGGTGGCGCGTTGCGCTGGAGCGGGACGGCCGTCGCGCGATGCTCCAGGAGGAGACCGGCGAATGGACGCGGGTGAGCTTCCAGCGACACGAAGAGCGCGCGATTTTTGTGCCGGAGGTGGCTACGGGGGAGCTCTTCTGGAACGTAGTCACCGGTCCGGCGCTCGCGGTGGAGGGCTCGCTGCGCCGCGCCTCTCTATACGCGATGGGTGGCATTTCCCGAACGATACCGTTCACCCGCCGGTATTCTGCCACCGTCACGGTGACACCGTCTGACATCGAGGAAAATCGGGAGGTACCGGTAACGGGAACGATCGATCCCAGTTGGGGGTGGTACGCGGGCCTCGGCGCCGGATACAGCTGGGGCGGTGACGAGCGTACCGTAAACCGGGCGTACTTCCGCGAGGTGGGACAACGTCGATCCTACGAGAGCTATGGGCCGGAAGACCGGGCTCCCTGGGGCCTCTCCGTAGCGCCGTCCTTTGGCGCTCCGGTGATCTTTGCCCCGCGGAGCAATCGGGGAACGCTCGCCTGGCTGTCCCCGGCCTTCTCTATAGAGTACGCGCGGCCGGCGGGGAGGCTCTTGGAGGCGACCGTCTTTGCGCAGCCGCCGGTGGGGCGAGCGTCCCGAGTCCTTCAGGAGGCGGAGGAGGGGGCTGAGCCGATTACCATCAACAGTGACGTTCGCACGCCGGTTGTGGGCGTGCGGCTCGCCGCGGGCCGTCGCCGAGAGCTGTCTCAGCGGTTCACGATGTCCCTGGGCTACCACATATCTCCGGTTTTTCAGACGATGGGCGGCGGATTCTATTCCGTGGGAGAGGCGGTGCGCATGGCGGGGCTGGGCCCGATACTCTCCGTGGCGCGGGCGCCGGTCGGGAGCTCGTCGATCGTCTTCGCCACGGTAGTGCTGCACACGCCGATTGCGCTGGGCCGCACCCCGTACTCCGCCGGTCTCTCTGATGAGTCGGGTGACGAGGGGTCCGCGGATAGCGCCAATCGCACCGTGGACGGATACGCCGACCGGCCGCCGATGGTAAGCGCATCGATCGGCGTTCGCTTTCGGGTGGCGGGGACCCCGGCCCGCGTTCTGGCCGCACC
>CAZNRF010000436.1:0-2896 GCA_964575075.1 uncultured Spirochaeta sp.
ACTGGCTGAGGCTGAACAGACCGCGTCGGGACTCCTGGATCAATAACGGAGTTTCGTGAGTAAATACCTGGGCTGTTCCAGGCCGTGAGGCTCTGGAACGGCTCCGGTGTCCGGTGTCCGCTGTCCGCTGTCCGCTGTGCGGCATTGCTTTAAACGGGGAGATACAAACTGTCATGAGTGCGCGCCTCTATCGACCCTTCACGCCATACGTGTATTTGATCCCTGCGGGGGTCGTGCTGCTCCTCTTCTTCTTCATCCCGCTGGGCCGAGCATTTGCCTTCAGCTTGACCGAGTATTCCCTGCTCACCGATCCGATCTGGACGGGGTTTGACAACTACAGGCGGCTATTCACCAGTCCTGCATTTGCTCGCGCGTTTCTCAATAGCTTCCGGTATTTTTTAGTAGTTGTACCGGCCCTGGTAGTGATTCCACTCCTGGTGGCGGTTCTGGTGAACCAGCCGTTGCGGGGCGTAAAAGTCTTTCGCACGGCGTACTACTTGCCGGTTGTTACGAGTTTTGTGGTTGCCGCGATCATGTGGCGGTGGATGTACGTCGAGAACGGCGTACTCAACTACCTCTTGACCTCGGTGATCCCTATCTTCGATGAACCGGTCAACTGGCTTACCAATCCTCGAATCGCCCTCTATGCGGTAATGGTTGTGACCATCTGGAAGGGGATCGGCTACTACATGGTGATATACCTGGCGGGACTGCAGACGATACCGCGGGAACTGTATGAAAGCGCGACGATCGACGGTGCAAACGCGGTGCAGAAGTTGTTCAAGATAACCGTCCCGTTGCTGGCCCCGACAATGGCCGTTGTGGCGGTGCTTTCCTCCACTGCCGCCATGAAGGTGTTTGATGAGGTGTACGTCATGACCGGGGGCGGTCCGTTCAACTCGACCAGGACTGCCGTGTTTGAAATCTATGACACAGCATTCGACAAACTCCAGTTCGGATATGCCAGTGCCATGGGGGTCATTCTGTTTATGGTGCTGCTCGTGTTCAGTGTGTTCAGCCTTCACATATCGGAACGGCGATATACTAGGAGTTAACAGTGATCCAGAGCCATTCGCGATTGCGCACACTCATCATGTATTTCTTACTCATGCTGGTATTGGCAATCTCGATTATTCCATTCTTATGGATGCTTTCTACGGCGTTCAAGTCGCCGTTTGAAAACCTCTTCGCCTTTCCTCACCAACTGATTCCGTAAACGCCGACGTTCGGCAATTTCGTGAAGGTTTTTGACACGATCCCTTTATTGACGTATTTCCGGAATTCTCTGATTGTTGTGGCGGCAACGGTGACGTTTAACGTTGTCTTTTCTCTCATGGCGGCATTTCCATTATCTCGCATGGAGTTTCCCGGCAAAAGAATCATCTTTATCGCGACGTTGTCGACGCTGATGATCCCCGTACAGCTCACCATGATTCCCAATTTTATCTTCATTATTGATGTAGGCCTCAAGAACAATCTCTGGGGAGTGATACTGCCTAACGCGGTGACCGCATTCGGAATCTTCTTGATTCGGCAAGCCATGATCACCGTCCCCAGCTCCATGGAGGAAGCGGCGCTCATGGATGGGGCGGGATCCTTTCGTATTCTGTTTCAAGTTATCACACCGATGGTCAAACCGGCGGTGGCGGCATTGGCGATCTTTACCTTCGTCAATATGTGGGGAGATTTTCTGTGGCCCTTGCTGGTCCTCGATGATCAGAATCTGCTTACCGTGCCGTTAGGCGTGCAACGCTTACAAGGTACGTTTACCAATGACTGGCGCCTCATCGCTTCCGGGGCCGTACTAGCGATGATTCCCGTGCTTGCGTTCTTTTTGATCAATCAGCGACATTTTATAGATGGGGCGATCTCAAGTGGCATCAAAGGCTAGTCGTCGTGTTCTGATCGTCCACCATACGCATTGGGACCGCGAGTGGTACCAACCGTTTGGTAGTTTTCAGTATCGTCTGCTCCGGGCAACGCTCCATGTACTGGATCTGCTGGACCGAGGTGAGATCAGTCGATTTCTGTTCGACGGACAAACGGTCATTCTCGATGATCTCGCAACGATCCTGAGCGATACCGATCTCCGGCGGCTGGAGCGGGCGATCGCGCAGGGAAGTATCGACGTAGGGCCCTGGTATGTCCTGCCGGATGAGTTTCTGGTCTCCGGTGAAGCGCTCATTAGAAATCTACACTACGGACTGACCGCCGCACACGAGTCCGGCGCGAGTCCCCGGTGTCTGTACCTTCCAGATTTGTTCGGCCATGTCAGCCAAATCCCCCAGCTTGCTCGGCAATTCGGCCTTTCGTGGGCACTGGTGTTTCGGGGCGCCCCGGCGGATCGAACAAATGTTGCGTGGCACGGTGCCGACGGCACTCAGGTGAACACGCATGTGCTCCCGAGATTCGCCGGGTACTATAATCCCATTTTCAACGGCCCGTCGTATGGTGCTGAGTTCGACTCGTTTCTCACGGATATGGTGTCCGTGTGCTCACCGTCGGAACCGATTCTGCTCCTAGCGGGCGCCGATCACACCGTCCCGGCCACCGATTGGCAGACAAAGCGTGCTCGCATCGTCGCCGATCACCCCGACCTGGAAGTGGTAGAGACCGGTCTTGACGAGGCCCTGCGGGCGCTTGAACCGGCGGTGGGTGAGGCCGATCTCCATGGTGCGCAACGGGATAACCGCAAAGCGTTTCTGCTATCCGGGGTTCTCTCATCACGACAATACCTGAAGCGGCTCAACCGCAGGGCGGAGGAGCGTCTCAGCGGGATCCTTGAGCCGCTTACGTTGTGGGAACCCGAGGCAACGGTGCAGCGGTCCTATATTGATTTCTTGTGGAAAGAACTCCTCAAGAACCAACCCCACGACAGTATCGGCGGTTGTAGCGT
>CAZNRF010000437.1:0-2892 GCA_964575075.1 uncultured Spirochaeta sp.
GGCTGGATCGCGAGGCGTACGTGGCGCGCGGTCCACCGCCTCGGCTATCGCCGCGTTCATGTAGGCTCCCAAAAACGATAGTCCCCAGATACCGGCGATCTCAGCGATTTGGGCGGGCAGGTTGCCTTTCGCGATCGGGTACGCGATCAGTCCCCATGGATAACCCAGAAACCCAACCGACTTGAGGTACTCGTATCCGGTCCAGGCGACGGCGATCACCAGGGGGCGCATCGTCCACTGGCCGACGCGAAGGTACGAAACCGGTGGGTGGGGACGGTGGTCCAGACGGCCATGGCGGTCCAGACGGTCACGGCGGGCCAGGCGGTCAGTGTGCGCCAGGAAGTGAAGAAAGCCGAACAGGATGTAGTTGTACCCGGCGTATCCGACGACCGCACCACCGATAGTCCATATGGAAAACTCGCCAAAAAAGGCGAGCCAGTAGTTTCCAATCGCGGTGCTCACCACACCGAACACCAGCCCCAGGCGGGATGCGGTTTTCCGGGAGGGTGTTCGGTACACCGCAAGAAATGCCGGCACCAATGCTACCAGGCCGGGCAGCGTGGCTCCCCACGGAAGGAACTCGTTTGGTAGCGCGACGGGTAGGAGTACAGCCGACGCGAGAACAAGCGCTACATTCATCGCGGCAAGTGTAGCCTAACTCGCACAGGCTTTGACAGGCCTTACCCCCGGTGCTACAGTCTCGATGTGACTATTCTCCTGACCAACGATGACGGAATTTACAGCCCGGGTCTAGCGGCGTTGTATGAGGAGTTTTCCCGCGCTCACGATGTGTGGATTTTGGCCCCCGACGGCGAGCGGAGCGGCTATTCTAATAGTATTACCATTTCTGAGCCGATTCGTTGCACCCAGGTAGATGAGCGGAGCTTTGCCAGTAGTGGAACGCCGGCAGACTGCGTGATTCTGGCAACCCGGGGTGCGATTCCGGCTGAACCGGAAGTTGTGATCTCCGGTATCAATATCGGGCCGAACCTCGGATCGGATATCGTGTATTCGGGAACGTGCGCGGCAGCTCGGCAGGCCGCATACCGTTCGATTCCGGGGATTGCGGTATCGCTGAACAGCTTTCATGCCCCGTTTCACTTTGCTCCGGTTGCCCGTTTTCTCGCGGAAAACCTGGAGGAGCTGTTGGCGCTCTGGAACGAGGATCATTTCATCAATGTAAATGCCCCCAATCTTGCCGAGCCGCGGGGTGCGGCAATCACTACACCGGCCATGCGCCGGTATGATGACTCGTTGCTGCCGTTTGAGCCTCCCCGGGGCGGAACCTATTATTTTGTGGATGGCAGACCGGCGGAGACCACGATTGAAGCCGGTACGGACTGGCATGCGGTGGAACATGGTCTGGTCTCGGTGAGTCCGGTCATGTTGAACCCGGTAAACCACGCTGTGGAGGCTCAGTACCGCAGTATGTCCTTTGTTCGGGAGCAATGAAAGAAGGTATCCGGCTCTACCGGCAAAAGAAGTATCAGGAAGCGCTCAACGCCTTGCTCGCGGCGGAAGTAGCGGAAGAAGACCAATCCACTCTTACCTACTACCTGGGGCTATGCTATACGCATTTGGGTCAATACGATGAGGCGCTCCTGTATCTCGAGCAGGTAGTCAACTCGGATATCGGGTTTCTCCACATTTACCAGAGCCGCATGATTATGGGCTACATCTATGCGGTAACCGGGCGCCACCGGCTTGCGGAGTTCGAACTGAACCGACTCCTCGAGGATGGGTATGAGTCTGCCAAGGTGTACGCTGCGTTGGCCTATGCGGTATACGCCCAGGGTAAGACGGCGCCGGCGATCGCAAATCTCGAGAAGGCGCTCAAAATCGATCCTGATAACGCCAACGCCCTCAACTCTCTGGGGTATATCCTTGCTGAGAATGGCGTGCAACTGGAGATCGCTGAGCGGTACTGTCAGCGGGCGGTGGAACGGTTTCCTCGCAACGCGGCGTACCTCGATTCTCTTGCCCTCGTCTACCGCCGGCAGGGCCAACTACAGCGATCGAAAGAACTCTACGAGCAGGCGGTGCGCCTCTCCCATGGACGCGCGGAAATCGTTGGTCATTACAAGGATCTGCTTCGCGAGGCGGGGGTTCAGGTATGACCACCGGACGGTTCGGCGCGTATCGGTGGCCCCTCGTCCTTGGGATCCTCTTGTTTGTCGGTTTTGCCCCTCCGGTGCCGGCCCAGCCGATCGATCTAGATGACGCCAACGCCCGGGAAGAGTTCCGGTTCGGTGTGCAAGTGTACCATGCCGCCCGCTTTAATGACGCGATTGTAGCGTTTACTCGTGCGCTCTCCTTCACTCCGGAGAATCTCACCATTCGGGAGTGGTTAGGGCGCGCGTACTATCGAGCCGGACTGGAAGACGCCGCTCTGGCGGAGTGGGAGATCGTAGCCCAGGAAGGTGGGGCCGGCGCATATCTCCTGTCTCGGTTGGATACGATGCGCTACCGCCAGGGGGTTATGCCGTTTCAGGAGCGAGATCTAACATTTGCTCGCTCTCAACTCCTGGAAGGGAGCAGCGGCGATCGGCGGTTGTTTCAGCGTCCCGCCGGCGTAGCTACCGATGACCGCGGAGATATGTTTGTGGTATCTCTCGGCACGCAGGAGATCCTGAGGATCACGCCAAACGGGCGGATTCGGGAACGGATCAGCGGGGGACTGTCGGGCCTGAGTCGGCCGTTCGATGTGGCCTACCATGAAGGATCCCTGTTCGTAACCGAGTATGGAGCCGACCGCGTGTCGGTGCTCGGGGAGGGATTCGGGAAGGAGCGGATGTTTGGCGGAACAGGCCTCGGGGACGGGCAGCTTCTTGGTCCGCAGTTTCTTGCAATCGACGAAGGGCAGTTCATATACGTTACGGAGTGGGGCAATCG
>CAZNRF010000438.1:0-2877 GCA_964575075.1 uncultured Spirochaeta sp.
TCGCCGATATCACCGGCCTGTCGGAGCAGGAAATCAAGGAGCTCTAGCAGTCACCACAAACGTGTAGCTCAGCGGCGGCACTACGATCGGCTCCCCAGGGTTGTGAGAATCGCCCCGTCCCGGGAACGTCCCCGGGAACGTGCCCGGTGGTGGGCCCAAGGGCGACGGGCTGTTCTCACGAGGGAGCGGGTGTTCCGGCAATCCCGGGGGCCGTCCATTGATCGAAATGTTCCGGGCATAGGGGGCTTCTGCGGTGACGGCGTAGATTTCAAACTCCGTCGGCGTGAATCCCAGCGTCTCCGTGTCCACGGATACCTCGATCTCCCGATCGTGGCTCAGGTTGATCAGAAGTATCGTAAAACTCTGCGGCCGCTGCGGAGTGTTGTGGACGTAGACCCGCAGCAGCGCGTCGCCGTCATGAGCTACCGCGTACACGGATTCGCCCATGAGGCGCTTCCAGAGCAGTGAATTCCAGTAATCCGGCCGCGGCGCCAACGTTTCAGTGTCCAGCAGGGCGTAATCCCCACCAAGAAGACTTTGCCGCACCACGACCCGTACGCCACTCCGAGCCATGAGGCCAAGCTGGTCAAGCCACCACAGACCTGCGATATACCGATCGGACACCCCAGGCTCGCCGCCGTAAAGAGCGTGGCCGGTTTCGCCGAGCCACACCTCCGGCGCTCGGCGCGACCGCCCTGGTCGCGCGTGGCTCGGCAGTGGGTAGTCGGGCTGTGCGTAGTCCGGCCGCGCGTGTTCCGGCCGCGCACGGTCCCGCTGCGGCACACCGACCGATTCCGACAGTTCGTTGATCGCTGCCATGTTCCGGGCGTGCCGCATGACCCGGCGCGCCCAGTAGGCGGCGCTGTCCAGCCGGCGCGGTGTGAGGACCTTCTCCGCATCCGCCCGGCGCGTTGCCAGTAGACCTCGGGAGGATTGCTGCGGGTAGTAGTGCCAGGTAATCACATCCGGAAGACGCCGCAAACGCCGGACCAGCCGCGGCAGCAGTGGAAGAAGCTCTCCTGCTACCGGCCAATACGCACTGGCCGGCCCCGCAGTGAGCGCGCGGGGAGCGTGCCGGCGAACGATGTCGTGAAACGTGGTGAAGTCCGCTGCGTACCGGCCGGCGGTCAGATGACTGCCCGGGCCATGGATGAAGGGAAAGCCGTTGACCTCGTTTCCAAACTCCCACACCGACACGGGATATCCCCGGTCGGCAGTGTAGGTGATGAACTCTTCCGCGCTGGTCGGGTTCCACCGACCGTCCCCATCGCGGGGTCCAGCGCCTGCGTTGAGCGTGACAAACAGCTCCAGTCCGCTCTGTCGGGCGAACGCCCCCACCTCATCCCACCGCTCCCGGGTCAGCACCGACCGGAACGCAGATTCTGACCGCCTCCCCGGTGGCGGCGCGCTTGTGGAAAACGCGTAGAAGATCCGATCCGCCTCGGATCCTCCCAGTCTCAGAAACGCCGGAGTGAGCGCGCGGGCGTAGGCAATCAACCGCGGATCGCCCAAATCCGCCGGAGTCGCGCTGTTGTGCCCAAAACCCGTCCGGGTGCGGCGGGTGCCCTCCCACCAGGGAGCCCCAAGAAGGCAGGCGTAGTCCAGAGTCACCGAGAGAAAGCGGGGATCCACCCGGCGCAACGGCTGAGGACGCCCGGGGGACGGAATCGTATCGGTATCCGGAGACAGAATCCGGACGGTGGCATGACGGAACTGGTGCGGCATAGTAGTTGGCCACCGATTCTATCGGGAGACGCCGGATGTGTCCCCTCCCCCACCTACGCGGATATGCGGATGTGTCCGTGGCGTGTGCCCCGGGAGGCAAATCGGTCGATCAGCTCGACCGCGCGATCCAGGTCGTTGCGAAATGCGAAGCGCGCGTGGGCCCGCTGCGGGAGGCGCGGATAGTACTCAATATCCTCAACAAACTGCGGGAGCGTCTTGTGAAGATTCTTGAGGGTACCCCAGGCGCCGAAGCCGCTGCGCTCGAGCATGCGCGCGTTCAGGTGCTGCTCGTACTGGCCGCGTTGGGGGATGACGAAGGCGGGTTTCCCGAGGACGATCGCCTCACTGATAAACTGGTGCCCCGCGCTGGAAATGACACCCTTACAGCGCGCCATGGCGGAGCGAAAGTCCTTATGCGGATTTGGAAAGAGCTCCACGTTGGTGATACCCAGCTGTCTGAGCTTACGAGAGACCACTCGACGATAGCACGGCTTCACGTACACCACAAAAAAGTCCTCGCGCCGGACCGGTTGCTCAGCGAGTGCCCGCCGCACGATCGGTCCCACATCGCCATTGTAAAAGGAACACAATACGCGCTTGTCGTAGTAGCCCATAAGCAACCACGAAAAGAGCTTCGCCACGATCGCCTGGAACCCGATCGCCGGAGATCTGAGAATCACGGAGGGATGGTTGAGCTGCATCACCGGGATTCCCAAGCGTCGCGCCGCAAAGGCCACGAAGGGATCGTAGTCGGATACGCAGGCGGTGGGTTGGATCTCCGCCAGCACGCGGGCGAGACGGCGCACGCTAATGTGAAATCGCAGCAGTTTATCGAAGTTCTGAATGACGGTGGGCACGTACTCTACCCGCTCGTTCTTCTTGGAGAAGGAGAAATAGGGGATGTCAAACAGCTGCGCCTCCGGAACGTGTTCGCGGAGAAACCCATGGCGAGACCGCGGCGCAAAAATGAAAATCTGATACGTCGACGACAGTTCTGTGGCAAGCGCCGCTACCCGCGCGGCGTGCCCCATCCCCTCTCCGGTACATGAGAACACCAAACGCTTCTTACCCAGATTCATCATTGCTCACCATGAGACGCTTTTAAATTGAGGATTTGATCAGAAACCGATGAGAATTCGGTTATATTGCGCC
>CAZNRF010000439.1:0-2870 GCA_964575075.1 uncultured Spirochaeta sp.
GAGTTTTGCCACACCCCCCACGGAATCCGGGGGTCGGACGTTCATCACTCGGACGCCCCGAGCACTGCGACCTTGCACCGAGACTTCCTCCGCCCGGAGGCGGATCGTTACTCCCTGCGCCGAAACCGCGATAAAGTCATCCCCGTCCTGTACCGGAAGCACGGCCACAACTTCGCCGGTTCCGTAATCATCGCTATCGCCGTCCCCGGCGGAATCCACCACTGACAGAGCCCGCATTCCCTGACCACCCCGACCATGGAGGGTAAACTCAGCAAAAGCCGTTCGTTTTCCCGATCCGTACTCCGTGACTAACAGAACGTAGCCATCTTCCGGCGCGATACACGCTCCGGCGATCTCATCTCCGCTCTTGAGGCTCAATCCTCGCACTCCCCGGGTGTTGCGCCCCATCTGGCGGACCGCATTCTCGTGGAAACGCAACCCCTGCCCGCGGCGACTCACCAACAAGATGTGATCCTCACCGGTAGTATGTTGTACCGACACCAGCCGGTCTCCATCGACCAGGTGTACCGCCAGAATCCCGCGCCGCCGGGCGTTCACGAACGCGTCGGCCCGAACCTTCACAACTTGTCCCCGGGCGGTGACAAACAGCAGGTTCACGTCTGGACTGAACTCCTTCAGGGGCATCACCGATGCGATATCCTCATCAGCGGCGATTTCCAGCAGGCTCTTGATATGCGTTCCCTTCGCTTGCCGGGACGCCTCCGGAATCTCGTGCACCTTCAGGAAATACGCTTTGCCCGCGCTGGTAAAGAACAGCACGTGATCGTGGGTGGATCCGATAAAGACATGCTCGATGAAGTCATCGTCGCGCATGTTGCTGGAGGAGTTGAGACCACGCCCGCCCCGGCCCTGGGGCCGGTAGGAGGAATACGGAAGACGCTTCAGATAGCCGCGGTTACTCACCAAGACGACCATATCCTCCTTTTGAATGAGGTCCTCGATGTCGATCGCCTCGACCTCGTCGAACTCGATATTGGTCTGACGCTCATCACCGAACTTCTCGGAGATCTCGTAGGTTTCCCGTTTGATCACCTCGCGTATTTTGAACTCACTACCGAGCAGCTCTTTCAGCTCACGGATCAGCGCGCGCACCTCTTCCAGTTCGTCGATAATCTTCTTGGTTTCCAGACTGGTGAGCTTTTGAAGCCGCAGATCGAGGATCGCCTGCGCCTGCCGCTCGGAGAGCTCAAAGGCGGCAATCAGGTTGCTCCGGGCGGTATCGGTGTCGGCAGACTCCCGTATCATGCGGATAACCTCGTCCAGGTTGTCCAGGGCGATCTTGAGACCAATGAGGATGTGTTCTCGCTCTTCCGCTTTCCGCAGTTCAAACTGCGCGCGCCGCACCACCACCTCGTGGCGATGGTGAATAAACGCCCGCACCATATCCCGTAGCGTCAGGACCTCCGGCCGGCCGTTTACCAACGCCAGGGCGTTTACGTTGAAGTTGACCTGCAGCTGAGTATGCGTGAAGAGCTGGTTGAGAATCACCTTGACGTTGGTGTCTCTCTTGAGCTCTATGACGATCCGCATTCCGTTGCGATCAGACTCATCCCGAAGGTCGGCGATCCCGTCCAACTTCCGATCCCGCACCAGATCCGCGATTCGCGTAATCAACGTGGCTTTGTTGACCTGATAGGGAATCTCGTTGACCACGATCACGTCCCGGCCGCGCTTGTTCTCTTCAATCACGAAGCGCGCCCGCACCACGATGCGGCCTCTACCGGTACGGTAGGCGTTCTTGATCCCCCGCTGCCCGTAGATCGTGCCACCGGTGGGAAAATCCGGACCCTTCACGTACTCCGCGAGCTCATCGTTGGAAATCTCGTCATTGTCGAGGGTGGCCGCCACGGCGTCGGCAATCTCCCGCAGGTTGTGGGGGGGGATGTTGGTAGCCATACCAACGGCGATACCGGTGGCACCGTTGGCCAGGAGAAAGGGAAACGCCGCCGGGAGAACCAGCGGCTCTTCATCGGAATCATCGTAGTTGGGACCAAAGTCGACGGTCTCCTTGTTGATGTCCCGCAGCATCTCCTCGGCGACTTTGTGCATTCGCGCTTCGGTGTACCGCATCGCCGCCGGCGGGTCGCCGTCGACGGAGCCGAAGTTCCCCTGCCCATCCACTACGGGGTAGCGCATGGAAAACGTCTGGGCCAAGCGCACCAACGCGTCGTAGACGCTCTGGTCCCCGTGAGGATGGTACTTACCGAGGACATCCCCTACGATTCGGGCCGCTTTCTTATACGCGCGATCCGAGCGTAACCCCATGACATTCATGCCGTAGAGGATCCGTCGATGAACCGGCTTAAGCCCATCCCGCACATCCGGAAGCGCCCGGCTCACGATGACGGACATCGCGTAGTTTAGATAGCTCTCTTTAACTTCGTCTTCGATCGCGACGGGAATAACACGTCCCGTCGTAGGTTGATCAGACACTCTCGACTCCTGTTTCCGAAATGGACCTCACCGGTGGTGCGTCACACGTCAAGATTGCTCACCGCCAGGGCGTTCTGTTCAATGAACTCCCGGCGCGGTGGCACGTTTTCTCCCATGAGGGTGGTGAAGACCAGGTCGGCCTCCACCGCATCTTCCAGGCGGACCTGCATGATATTACGCGTCTCGGGATTCATGGTGGTCTCCCACAGCTGCGTAGGATTCATCTCACCGAGGCCTTTGTAGCGCTGAATACTGAGCTTCTCTTCCGCCACACCTTTTCGACTGGTGAGTTCCTCCACGATCCGGGCTCGTTCCGCGTCGTTGTACGCGTAGTGAATCTCCTTACCGTAGGTGACTTTGTACAACGGTGGCATTGCAAGAAACACGTGGCCGTTTTCAACCATTTCCGGCATATA
>CAZNRF010000440.1:0-2864 GCA_964575075.1 uncultured Spirochaeta sp.
GGCAAGCGGTCTCCACTTTTAAAATGTCCCTCGAGCACCATTCGCTGCACGTGATCGTATATGCGTCTGTATTTGAAGCGGTTTTCGGACGATCCGGAACTCATCACCGTATCCTGTCGAAGCCCTTCGCGCGTGTAAAGCTTACAAATAACATTACAGATTGAATCATAACTCCGCTAATTGTAATACGTAAATCCGAATGTGACAAAGTTTTTGTTGACACATTCTCGGTTCGGGTCATTAATGATAGGTAGAACTGCACCATATCGGTGCAGCAATTTCGTTGAGCCTTTTTAAAGGAGGGCAGCATGAAGAAACTTGTATTGATACTCGTTAGCCTGAGTATTCTCACCGGGGCCGCGTTTGCATCCGGCCAGTCGGAAGATGACGAACCGCTGCAGGTAGCAGCAACGTTCGGCGATCTGGGAAATCCGTTCTTCTACACAATGGGTCAAGGCGTTGAAGACGCGGCGAGAGAGATCGATCCGGACGCTCGCGTCACCGTGGTTTCATCAGGATACGACCTGAACACCCAGACCGGCCAGATGGACACGTTCATCAGCGGTAATGTCGATATCATCATTTTGAATGCTGCCGATACCGCGGGAATCGCACCAGCCGTACGGCGCGCAAAAGAAGCGGGAATCATCGTGGTGGCCGCTGATGTCAACGCCGATGGTGGCGTGGATGCAACCGTGACGTCTAACAATTATGGCGCAGGCACGCAAGCCGGTGAGTACATCGTTGAACAACTGAACGGCGAAGGCAATGTAGTGATCGTCAACGGTCCTCCTGTGTCGGCGGTGATCGACCGCGTTGAGGGCGCTAAGGATGTTTTCGCCGAGTACCCCGACATCACTATCCTCTCGGACAATCAGAACGCCGGCGGCAACCGGGAAGGTGGACTTCGTGTCATGAGCGACCTGCTCACGTCGTTCGACGACATCGATGCGGTGTTCGCAATCAACGATCCCACCGGAATCGGTGCGGACTTGGCGATCCGCCAGGCCCAGCGCACCGGCGAGATGTTCGTGGTTGGTGTTGACGGTGCTCCCGATGCGGTGGTGGCACTCAACGATGAGGATAGCGAGTTCGTGGCGACGCCGTCACAGGACCCCTACACGATGGCAACCCGCGCAGTAGAGGTTGCGTATGAGGTCATGCAGGGCAATCCCCCCGAAGACGAACTGATTCTCATCCCCACCTCACTGATCACTCGCGACAACGTCGATGATTATGAAGGGTGGACCTCTCCCGAATGATTCCGGGTATCATGTAGTTTTGAACTCAATCTCGAAGGGCCCTCCGGGGCCCTTCGACACCGTCAGGAGAGAGTACCTATGGGTGATTCCACTACACAGAACCCACTGCTTACCGTCCGGAACCTGAGCAAAAGTTTTCCTGGGGTTCAGGCTCTCGACGGAGTCTCGCTGGATGTTTTTCCCGGCGAGGTGCACGTACTCATGGGCGAAAATGGTGCCGGCAAGAGCACGCTCATGAAGATTCTCGCCGGAGTGTACCGGGCAGACAGTGGCGAAATCACACTCGACGGAGAGGTGATTTCACCGCAAACGCCGCTGGAGGCGATGGCCCACGGCATTACGCTCATCAACCAGGAGCTGGGAGTCGCTACCAATCTCACGGTGGCCGAGAACGTATTTATGGGCAGCGAGCCTCATCACTGGGGCGTTATCGACCACCGATTCATGGCAGAAAAGACGCAGGAAGTTTTATCGTCCCTGGGCGCGCCCTTCTCACCCGACACCAAAGCATCGACCCTTAAAGTGGCAGAGCAGCAACAGGTCGATATTGGACGGGCGCTGGTCCATAACAGCAGAATTCTCATCATGGATGAGCCCACCGCCGCCTTGAGCGAGCGCGAGATCGACAAGCTATTCGGCTTGATCGAATCCCTGCGCCGGCAGGGGCTTGCGATCGTGTACATCAGCCACCGTCTGGCGGAAGTCTCGGTCATCGCGAGCCGCGTGTCCGTTTTACGGGACGGACAGTACATCGGGACCCTCACCGGGGATGAGATGGACAAGAACACGATCGTCTCAATGATGGTCGGTCGCTCGCTGAAAGACTTCTACCACCACGAGGTGGCGGAAACCACAAGCGATCGCTTTCTCGTCGTAAAGAACATGGCTGATGGAAAGCGAGTGAAGGATGTTTCGTTTCAGGCCGCCGCCGGCGAGATTCTGGCGTTTGCCGGTCTGGTCGGTTCCGGCAGGACGGAACTGGCGCGTCTTATCTTCGGCGCGGACAAATCCATATCCGGTGAGGTCTGGGTCGACGACACCCAGCTCACGATTCGGTCGCCCCAGGACGCGATGCACCACGGCATCGGGTACGTTCCGGAAGAGCGCAAATCGGAAGGCCTGTTCTTGAAGATGAGCAGCCAAGAAAACATCGTGATGAACATCATGCAACTGAAAGCTCGATTCGGAATTCTCGATCGCTCCAACAACGATGAAATCACCTATCGGGCGATCGAGCAGCTCAACATCAAAGTGCCCAGCCCACGAACGCCGGCGGTATCGCTGTCCGGGGGCAACCAGCAGAAACTGCTATTGGCGCGGTGGCTCCAAATCCAGCCCCGCGTTCTGATCCTGGACGAACCGACCCGTGGAGTAGATGTCGGCGCCAAGAGCGAGATTTACAGAATTATCGGCGAAATCGCCCGCCAGGGAGTTGCGGTCATCTTCATTTCCAGTGAGCTTCCGGAGGTCGTCGGTTTGGCGCAGCGGGTCCTGGTAATGCGCGAAGGCCGAATTACCACGGATATCACAGATAGGTCGCGCATCAACCAGGAGACGATCATGGCCTATGCCACCGGAGTCCGCGAACCGGACTATTCCTTT
>CAZNRF010000441.1:0-2861 GCA_964575075.1 uncultured Spirochaeta sp.
TCCTCGGATTGTGCGGTCCCATGGGTGCCGGTCGAACCGAGCTGATGATGAGCATCTTCGGGAAGTCGTACGGCGCAAACGCCTCGGGCGAGGCGTTTCTGCATGGGGAGAAAATCACCCTTTCATCGCCGCATGATGCGATCAAAAAGGGAGTCGGGTATGTCTCTGAGGATCGTAAGGCGTTGGGATTGGTGCTGATTCAGACGGTGAAGAACAACATCACCAATTCAAGTCTTTCTCAGTTGTCCCGGATGGGGATTGTTGATTCCAACGCGGAGATTGAGGCCGCGGAGCGCTATCGGCGCTCGCTCAATATCAAGACCCCCTCGATCCACCAACTTGTACAGAACCTAAGCGGTGGAAACCAGCAGAAAGTCGTTCTGAGCAGAAGTCTGCTGGCAGAACCGGAGATTTTCATCGTTGATGAACCAACTCGAGGGATCGATGTGGGGGCCAAATATGAGATCTATACCATTCTCAACGAGCTGGCCGCCCAAGGAAAGAGCATTATCATGGTCACTTCGGAGCTTCCCGAGGCGATCGGTATGGCAGATAGGATCTACGTCATGAATGAGGGCCAGATTAAGGGCTGTCTCGATCGTGACGAAGCCACCCAAGAAGGCATCATGCACATGGCCCTGAGCTAACAGTCGGAGAGAACCAATGGCGGATTCGAATAGGACTCCTCACACTATGTCACTTGGTCAGCTGCTCAAGAAGAACGTTCGAAGCTATTCGATGTTTATCATGCTGGCCCTCATTTTTATCGTGTTTTCGATCATGACCAACGGGATTAACTTCTCCCCGCGGAACGTGTCAAACATCTTTATGCAGAACAGCTACATCCTGATCCTGGCATCGGGAATGGTTCTGGTCATCATTATCGGAAATATTGATCTTTCCGTGGGATCCATCGCCGCGTTTACCGGCGCGATAGCAGCGATGATCTACAACACCGGACTGGGTCTCTTCCCTACGGTCGCCCTCACGATGATGATCGGCGCGGTGATCGGAATATGGCAAGGGTTCTGGATTGCCTTTCGGCGAGTGCCTTCCTTTATCGTGACGCTTTCGGGGATGCTCTTGTTTCGGGGCCTTACCTACGTGATAACCAATGTGAGCCCGATCTCGCTTCGGGACGCCGGTTTCGCGCGGATCACTTCCGGATTCATCTCTCCCGCCGCTCTCATCGTGGGCGACACGCATTTGTTGCCCTGGATTGTAGGGGCCGGCTTGGCGTTTTTAGCGGTATCTTCCTCGTACTTGACGCGGCAGAACCAGAAACGAAAAGGTTTCGCGATTGCACCGTTTTCAGCGTTCGTGCTGCGTAACGTCTTCATTATCGGGCTCATTGCCATCCTGTCGTGGAAGTTTGCAGAGTTCCGCGGCCTGCCGATTGTCGGCATCGTGCTGGCGATCGTGGTTACGATCCTGACCTTCGTCACAAATCGCACCGTTTTCGGGCGTTATGTATATGCGGTCGGCGGAAACGCCCGTTCGGCGAAGCTGTCCGGAATTAACGCTGAGTTGGTAGAGTTCTTCGTGTTTGTAGTGATGGGAAGCCTCGCGGGTCTCGCGGGACTCGTGTTTGCCGGGTACATGAACTCAGCGCTGCCCCAGGCCGGTCAGCTCTTTGAGTTGGACGCGATTGCATCGGTGTTTATCGGTGGCGCCTCCATGAGTGGTGGTATCGGAACGGTTATCGGAGCGATCGTTGGTGGACTGGTGATGGGGGTCATCAATAACGGAATGTCCCTCATGAACATCGGCGCTGACTGGCAGTACGTGGTAAAAGCGTTGGTGCTGTTGCTGGCGGTATACTACGACATCTACACCAGAAACAAGGCAGGCTTAGCGTAAGACTAAGACTGAGGCTGGGACTCAGGCTCGCGCGTTCGAGCGTACGGGGTGTACACATAGAAGGGCCCGGGCGGAACTGCTTCCGTCCGGGCCCATTTTTTTATTCGGCGATATATAGCTCGATGCGCCGATTTCGATTCAGTGCGTCCCGACTGTCGAATCCGACACGAGGGTCTGCTCCGCCGACACCCTCGGTTTCCAGGCGACTCGCGTCAATGCCACGTTCAATGAGTGCCTGTCGCACTGCTTCCGCTCGCTCCTCGGAGAGGGGGATGAGCTCATCCTGCTGTTCCTCCTGTGAGGGCTCACCGTTGGTAAACCGCGTACTGTTGGCGTGGCCTTGTATCACGACCTCCATTTCAGGAGCGTTAGTGAGGATGCGTGCAACCCTCGTGACCGTGGTATCAAAGGTACGCAGAGCCTCCGGGGAAGCGGCAGAGATGTCGGCGCTGTTGGCAGGAAACTCGATTCGGGGCAGCACCAGGCGACTCCGACCGCGGTACTCTTCGGTGATGGCCCCTACCAGAAAGCGTGTTTCCGTAGTTGCTTCGTTCCCGGCCTCGTCCTGAACCCATCCGTATACCAGGTATTCTTCTCCGGATTCAACGGCGATCGATCCGCCGGAGCGACCATTCCAACGAGCGGTACGGGGCACGTCGCTTTCTCCGGAAAAGGATGCTAACGTCTCGCCGTCGAGCGTCTGGGGTTCAAACGCCCATTCCACGATAGGGCTTGCATCTTCAGCATCAATGGTCATAATCAGCTCTCCGCTTCCCCGGCTGCTACCCGGCCGAAACGGCACGCCTGATAGGTTGATCTCCGCGATCGGATCGGTGGTGTCCACTAAAAACGGACGCCCTTCGATGGATCGGCTGCTGCCGTCGGTGAACTCGAGTTCGATGAGCGGATGATAGCGTCCATCCGGCGGGGTGCTCGTGTCGGCATCGGTTCCAAGCGAACCGTCCCAGGTAAAGCTCTGCGGCGGCACCCCGGTGCCCTCT
>CAZNRF010000442.1:0-2852 GCA_964575075.1 uncultured Spirochaeta sp.
TTTATATAGTACAGCCACCGGTTAAATATCGTCGAGGGGATCTCCTGGGGGCGGCCGAACTGCGGAAGCTCGATGAAGTGAATGACGAAGTCGTTGAGTGGCGCCAGTTGCGGCGCCTCCGGACAGCAGGCGCGGAAGCTGGTGTGGAGTGGTGCGGAGGAGGACTCTGGAAAGAGCCGAAAGTCCATCAGGTTGACGCCCACCACCGGCCGGAGCTGGCTGTAGATCTCCGATTCGGTAAGTTGGTTTGCGTAGCTGCGTGCCCAATAGTAGAGCGCTCGGGAGGCAAACGCCACGTGCCAGGTGGCCTGGGCTTCGATGGTGTAGGTGGCACCGGTAACGTCCGTGGCCTTTACGTCCACCACGGAGATTTTGTCTTCCGAGTGGTCCTTCTGGTTGAAGGGGTTGATGATCTGCACCGTGGCCACCGCCGGATATCCGGCATCCTCCTGCACTGCCGAGAGGAAGCTGCGGAGGATCTCCGTGCTCTGGGCGGCGCCAAAGACGTACTTAAAGACGAAGTCGGAGGTGAGGGGGACCGGATGGAGGTCAACACGAGTTTCTTGTTCTTGGCTGTATTCGTAGGGTTCCATACCCCGATAGACAGCGCGGGGAGGCACCGTGCTTGTTGTGTTGCTGTATGCGGCGTCGCGAATGGTGCGGGGTCCATTGCCGACCGGCCCGCCGGGCATACATACTCTCAATATGCAACGGGAGTTCGACATATGTCTGCATGGCGCTACCGGATATACCGGCAGACTGGTTGCGCACCACCTATTCCGACGGTGCGGCGAGGAGGGTGTGCGCTGGGCGATCTCCGGCCGTGATCCTCGGCGACTTGCGGCGCTGGTGACGGAACTTTCGTCCGGGGCGGAACGCGTGTCGGCGGGGGAGGAGGTCTCCGAGGGTGCGGAAGGCTCCGAGGGTGCGGACGGCTCCGAGGGCGCGCGCTCCGGCTCGCCGCCGGTGGTGATCACTGCCGATAGCGGCGATCCTGCGGCGCTGGAGGCGCTTGCGGCACGGTGCCGCGTGGTGTGCTCCACGGTGGGACCGTACGCGCGCTTCGGCACAGACCTCGTGCGGGCGTGCGTGGAACAGGGGGCCTCCTATTTGGATCTTACCGGCGAGGTTCACTGGATGCGGGGGATGATCGATCGCTTTGGTGAGGCGGCGGACCGCGCCGGAGTTGCGATCGTCCATGCCTCCGGGTTTGACAGCATCCCCAGCGATATCGGTGTGCTCGTCGCCCGCCAGGAGGCGCAGCGTCGCCACGGCGAGGAGCCCCGGGCGCTCAGGCTTCAGGTGGATCAGATGTCCGGTGGGGTCAGCCGCGGCACCCTGGACAGTATGGTAGCGCTGGCAGAAGAGGCCCTGCGCAACCGGGAGGTGCGGGCGATCATCGCCGACCCCCGCAGTCTGACCCCCGGCTGGAGCGCGGGACGGGCCTCGCAGGGGCGGCACTCGCAGGGGCGGCCCGACAGGCGGCATGAGCGTTCGCAGAGCCACAAGCCGGAGCCTCGGCCCCGGCGGCGGCCGCTTGGGCGGCGGCAGTTTCGCCGGCGGCCTCAGCACGTGGGCACGTCGCACCATCGCAGCTCCCGCCAGCGCCACCGACTTCCGTCAGGGCAGTGGGTGATGCCGTTTTTCATGGATTCCGTCAACGGCCGGGTGGTCCGCCGTTCCATCGCGCTCTCTGCCGGTACTGAGTGGGCCGGTGAGTTGCCGGCGTATCGCGAGGTGGTCTGCACCGGCACCGGTCTCCGGGGGTTTGCGCGGGCGCTCCTGGGACGGGGGGCGCTTGCGGTGCTCTCGGTGCTCATCCTGATACCGCCAACGCGCCGGCTGTTGCAGAAAACCGTCTTCCCCGCGCCCGGCGGTGGCCCCACCGCGGATCAACGGGCGCGGGGCCACTTTCGCATCACCATTCATGATGAGGAGCGGGAAGAAGCGCTCGCCACCATTGTGGGAAACCGGGATCCCGGCTACGGAGCCACCGCGATCATGCTGGGTGAGGCGGCGCTGCTCCTTGCCGGTGACAGCGCAGCCGATAGCTCCACGCCTCGCTCCCAGCCGGAGCGGCCCACCGGCGTCATCACCCCGGCGATCGCGTATGGCACGCGCATCGTGCCGCGCCTGGCACGGCAGGGCATCGTGATTGCGGCGGCGGACTAAGCGGACCAATTGGACCAAGCGGACAGCCGCCCGCGGGAATAGGTGACCATCACCGCCGGAACGCCACGCCGAGGCTCACCAGTGTCCATGGATCGGGGTTGCGATTTGGGGCGCGGGAGGCGGGGGTCATCCAGTCATCGGTGAGGCGCTGCACATCCATGAAGATCGCCGCGGATGTGCGACGTTCCCCGATCCGCACGCCGGCGCGCAGGAGCCAGTCCAGATCGGTGCTGCGCTCCCCGTCGGCGGAGTTCACGATCAGCGCTGAGGCGGCGTCCACAAACACCGCAAAGGTGTCGTGGTAGATCCACGGCTCCGTGCGGAGTTCGGCGTGGAACCCGCCGGCGTACGGTTCCGGCACATTCTCCTGAAAGATCGGCTCCAGGGCGTATTCCCCGCGGAGGTGGCTTTGCAGCCACCAGCGATGCCGATCATCGCGAGACCCGTAGCTGCCGGACCAGGCGGGGCTATCGAGCTCCAGCCGGAGGGTGTCATGGATCGGCGTTCGCCGACGTTCCTGATCCACCTCGTGTTTGGAGTTGTGGTGGAATCCAACTCCCACACCCAGCGGTCCCACACCACCCCGGAGGCGGAGATTCTGCTCCACCGCCATCGCCTGGGAATCGATGAGCCACGTGTTGGTTTCGGGTGGGTTGGGCGGGGCACTGAAAAACATCATC
>CAZNRF010000443.1:0-2848 GCA_964575075.1 uncultured Spirochaeta sp.
CGGTTCAGCGCGTTCCATTCGTGCGGATGCGCTGCAGCAATCGCCGCAAACATATCTGGGCTGCTGGTTCCGAGGTAGTTTTCGTGTTCGTCCGCGCTCACCGGTACGCCAAGTTCATCAAAGAGTGCCCGCTCCACGCGCTGATGAATTGGCTCACTATCAACGATAACGCCGTCCATATCAAATATGACCGCTGCCATCTCGTGCATGAACGGCTAGTGAGCCTGATTGTGGGCGCATTGTCAATCCGCCGAGCTTTCGATATAGTATGTTTTCAGAAGGAAAACGCAAGTGACAGGACGGGAGCGGCGACAGACGATTACGACGATACTCAAGAAGCGCGGGTCTCTCCGGGTCACGGAGATGTCTCAGCGTCTCCACGTGAGTGAAGTGACGTTGCGAAAGGATCTGGCCACCTTGGAAGAGATGGGGGTGCTGGAGCGCACCCATGGCGGTGCGGTCCTGGCGGATCAGACGGATGTTGGTGGGCTGCTGTCCGCGCGCAAGCGTTCCGCTTCCGAGGCAAAGCGGAGCATCGCCTATGCTGCGAGGACGCTCCTTACTCATGGAGAGACGATCTTCATCGACTCCGGGTCCACCTGCGCCGAACTGGCGCGACTGATCGTTGATATGGATTTAGGTGTGGTAAGCAACGCCCTCGAGGTCCTGCTACTCTTGGCTGACCGTCCGGGGATTGCGCTGCACGCGACGGGGGGCGCGTTCCGGCACCACGCCGGGAGCTTCATCGGGCCGGATGCCGAAGACATCGTAAGCCGAATGCATTTCGACCACGCCTTTGTGGGGGCCACTGGTGTTGCGCTGGATGGAAGGCTATCGTCTCAGAACTCCATCGAGGCGCAGCTCAAGCGGCGGGTTATCGCGGCGGCATCCACCACCGTGATCCTGGCAGATGCCTCCAAGTTTGGTCGCAACGCCTTTTCCGAGTTTTCCACGATGTCGGATATCGACATTCTCATCACTGATTCCGATACCGATAGCGAAACGGTGGCGGCGCTCCGGGCGAGCGGTGTAGACGTACTCGTTGCTGAGCCGGCTCCGCCTGAGTACGACTGACAACTGATAAGGATGGCACGTATGGTTGAGGAACTGTTCAGTCTGGACGGTGAAATTGCGATCGTTACCGGCGGAGCGGGAGTCATTCCCAAGGCGATGGCGGTCACGCTGTTACAGGCCGGTGCGTCGGTGGCGGTGTGGGGGCGGGGAACGTCCCATCCGGTACAGGAGGCGGTAGACGAGCTTATCTCCCACACGGGAGTACACACCTCACGCCTTCTCGGGGTAACGGTAGATACCGGAGACGAGCAGGCGGTGGCTCGTGCCCTGGAGGAAACGGCGGAGGGGCTTGGAGAGCCAACCATTCTCGTAAACGGCGTCGGGGGAAATCGCGGAAAGAGTCCGTTCGTTGATATCGACATTGAGACCTTTGCCGACGTGGTAAACATGAACCTCCTGGCGGGGTTGGTCATTCCCCTGAAAGCGTGCGCAAAACGCTGGATCGACAAGAAGATTGCCGGTTCCGTGATTAATCTCGGCTCCATGACCAGTTTCGTGCCGCTCTCGGGAGTATGGGCGTACAACGCGGCCAAGTCGGCGGTGAAGAATCTCACGGAAGGTGCTGCCCGGGAATTTGCCCCCTACGGCATACGGGTCAACGGGATCGCTCCGGGATTCTTCGTGGGGCACCAGAACCGGAGCTTGCTGATCAAGGATGATTCTACCGGTGAGCTCACCGAGCGCGGTCAGGCGATTATCGATCGAACCCCGTTTGCCCGCTTCGGTGAGGCGGCGGATATGACTGGTGCCACGGTGTTTCTCGCCTCCCACAAAGCGGCGGGGTTCATTACCGGGGTAACCCTACCGGTGGACGGCGGATACCTGGTGAACTCGATCTGAGAGATCTGAGTACGGCTCCGGGGGCCTCGCGCCCCCGGGGCTCGGTGCTCTATGCGTTGTAGGTTCCGCTCACCGCGGAGCCCCCACTGCCGATCCAATCAAAGTGATGAAACTCACCCCGAGCTTCTCCCACCTTTTCAAATGTGTGCGCCCCGAAGTAGTCCCGCTGCGCCTGAATCATATTGGCCGGGAGTCGTTCGGATCGGTACCCATCATAGAACGCGAGCGCCGTCGAGAACGCCGGAACGGGAATCCCCGCTTCCACCGCCCGCGCCACCACTCGCCGCCAGGCGCCCTGGCTCTTATCGATGAGACCGCGGAAATAGTCGTCTAAGAGCAGGTTGTCCAGATCCGGATTGCGCTCAAAGGCCTGCTTGATCTCTCCCAAGAACACGCTTCGAATAATGCACCCGGCGCGCCACAGCATCGCTACGTTCCCGTAGTTGATGTTCCAGTTGTACTGGTGGTCCGCGCTCTTGATAAGCATGAACCCCTGGGCGTAGGAGACGATCTTGGAGGCCAACAGCGCCTGTCGAATGTCTTCCACGATTTCCTCACGATCGCCGGGAATCTTGGCATCAGGACCGGAGAGGACACCGGAAGCGGTAACCCGCTGGTCCTTGAGCGCACTCAACGCGCGGGAGAACACCGCTTCCACGATCAGGGTGACCGGGATCCCTTCTTCCAGTGCGTTAATGCCGGTCCATTTCCCGGTTCCTTTTTGACCGGCGGCATCGAGAATGGAGTCCAGCACGGGGCTTCCATCCTCGTAGGTGGCGGTGAGGATCTCCGCGGTGATTTCGATGAGGAAGCTGTCCAGTTCCGTGTTGTTCCAGGAGACAAAGACCTCGTGCATCTCCGCATTGGTCATGCCAAGACCATCCTTCATGAGGTGGTACGCCTCGGCGATGAGCTGCATATCGCCATACTCGAT
>CAZNRF010000444.1:0-2832 GCA_964575075.1 uncultured Spirochaeta sp.
GGTTGGGGACTGCCACTCCGGGTTGCTGCATCCGGCTGAAGGTCGCGCTGTCCATAGCGGGTAGGATACCGGTTCTGCGATTCAGCGTGCGGGGGCTCGCAAGATGAGAGAGACCCACTGGAGGAACACAACTGCGCCCACCACCACTGCGCCCGCCGTGGAGGAGGCGGCGGCCGTTGCCTTTCGCTCCGCCGTTTCCGCCGCGGTGGAATCCATGGCGATGAGTTCGCCGTACAGCGCATCCAGCAACCGATCGGCACTCTCGAAGGGCCGCCGCACCCCCAGCTCCTCGCGACGCTCCATAATCTGTTCAAAGGACCAGAAGATCTTTCCCGCCAGAGAACCCAGCTGACCCGGGAGGCGAAGATCGGCGCGGACCGCCACCAGCGAAATGAACACCATTCCCACGATCGTGAGCGCTTTAAACACCCCCGTCCGGAGCGCTCCGGCGGTGAGACGAAAGCTGCCCACCTCCGCCAGCACCGCGCCGGACGGCACGATCACGTGAAAAAGGGTGATCGTCACGATGATCGATCCAAAGTATACCCACTGCAATTTCTTTCCGGCGATCCGGGCAAGCAGTCCGAAAAGCACCACCTGACCCAATCGAATGACCAGATTGTCCTGCAACAGAAACGCCGGCAGCGCGAGCAACCCCGCCCAGAAGAGGAGCCGAGCGGAAATATTGGAAAGCATCCAGGGATGCTGACGTCGCAAACTCACCGTCCGCTCTCCCCCTGAGGGGCCGAGCGCCGCTGCATACGCGCGTAATCATGCTCCAGTCGTACCAGCCATCGCGAGAACGAGGTAAAATGCTCCGCCAGAACCCCCACCACTACACCGGCAACGGTGCCGAGGATGAGAAACGGCGGGGCAATCACCCACGAGCCGGACCCGAAAATGAACAATACCGAGAGCGTAACCTGAACCACATTGCTTGCCACCGCTCCGGCGGTACTCACTCCCACCAGGCTAACGCGCCGGGATCCCAGGGCCGCGGTTCCGATCATGACCAGCGCGCTCGCCAGTGAACCAAACAGAGAGAAGAGGAACACATAGCTGGCGAGGGTACCATTAATGAGCCCCTGGCCGAGTACCTTGAGTATCGTCAACGCCAATACGTGTCGCGGACGAAAGAAGCGAAGGACCACCAGAATCGGAAGATTCGCCAACCCAACCCGAAAAAACGGCACCGGCTTCGGTATAAGGTACTCCAACGTTGAGAAAAACATAGCCACCGCCGCGAGCATGGCAAGCATGTTTGCAAGAGAAACCCCTCGATCCTCGAGAGAGGGCGCCTGGTCCATAGCGGCAAAGGTAGCACACCTGTTTGGAAGATGGATACGGATTTCGGAATTCGCCCTCCCCGACAATGGAGACACATTAGTATACTGAGTTGCCATGACCGACCGCGCACCGCTCAAAATCGCCGGCGTCTATTTTGTATTCGGGTTTATCTGGATCCTCGCGTCGGACACGCTTGTCCTCTGGGTCTCTACCTCAGCTGAACAGGTTGCCCGCCTTCAGACGGTGAAGGGATGGATCTACGTCGTACTGACTACTGCGTTGGTATACGGCCTCATGGTGATCTACTCCCGTCAAAAACAGCGCGCCCACCGGGAGGCGATTCGCGCCGGGGAAATTCTCTCCCACTCATTGGAGCAAAAGAAACTGCTGGTGCGGGAGCTCCACCATCGAGTCAGGAACAACCTGCAGACGGTATTGGCACTGCTCAACCTTTCGGATGTATCAGACTCATCGGGCATCATCAAACGCCGGGTGCATGCGATGGCCAAAACCCATGAACTGGCGATGGGTTTTCCAGATCCCACGGCAATCCCGGCCCCGGAGTTCATCGAGCAGGTCGTCGCTACCTCAACCTATCCCGGATCGCACCCCCTTCGCGTCATCAACGAGGGCCGTGACACTCCCGACGTGCACGCCCATGACTCATCGGTAACGCTCACGGTGAACCAGGCGGTCCCCCTTGGCATGTATCTGCAGGAAATGATTGAAAGCACCGGCGAATCGTATAATTCACCGCCGCCCACTCCCCGAGAAATCGTCGTGACAACAGATGACGCCGCATGGTCTGTGGAAATCCGGGAAGCCCCGTCGCGGGATTCGAGCCGAACAGAAACGGTGATCGCGCTGTGCGAGGCGTGGGCAGCTCAACTCGGCGGCGCGCTTTTCTTCTCCGAAACCGCCACCGTGCTCCAGGTTTCGCGCCGGACGACGGGCATTGAGCAATCAAACACTGATGGGAAATGATCACGGCGGGATTCGAACCCACGACCTTCGGCTCCGGAGAACGGCGGTCTAACGTAACCCGAAACAACGCGTTGTAACAACTATATACCATGCAAAGAGATAGCACAAGGTATTTGTAACTCTATATAGCGGAAAGATACCGGTTTTGTCACACTGTGACACAGATTTGCCCCGTTTTTGTCACACTTCCATGTCACACCAATTTGCCGGATCTCCAGCGGAACGCGCCAGAATCGCCCGTAACGCGTCCGTTTGCCCTTGGTGGTGTCCGTGGACGTTTGACGTCAACGCGTGGATTCTCGCGGGTCCTCAGCGGGCACGGCCGGGGTCAACGGGTGGATTCGCCCAGCGTCGCAATGTTAAACTCAGTGGACTTTTTCCCGGCCGGTTACGTTACCTACGCAAACACGGCGCTCTTCCGTGCTTTGCGTATCGCCTCGCTATTGCATTCTGCGTAGACCTCCAGAATTATAGCGCTATTTGACCGGCTCGGCGCCCGGTCGGTAATGTACGCGGAACCGTCGCGGTGTACACGGACGCGGTACCATCCCGGCCCGGCCT
>CAZNRF010000445.1:0-2824 GCA_964575075.1 uncultured Spirochaeta sp.
CCCTGCACCCGGGCGGCGATCTTGGCGAAGGCGATCTCCCGGGAGGTGCCGACGTCATCGCTGAAGGGGGAGAAGCCGCAGTCGTCGGTGGTGCCGAGCTGCGAAACGGGGATGTGAGCGGCGGCGGTGAGGATGCGGTCCCGCACCTGCTCGGGCGTTTCCACCGTGGGGTCGTTGACATCGATCACCCCGACAAAGACGCGCCGGGTGGGGCCGAGGTGCTTGGCCACGACCGTGAGGGCGGCCTCAGGATCCTGTTCGCTTGCCATTTGCATGTAGAAGCTCCCCACGGTGTGCTCCATGAGCAGCGGAATGAGCTCGCTGTAGGGCACATCCGCGCTGTGGGTGGAGTCGTGGTCGCCGCCGGGGCAGGTGTGGATGCCGATGCGCTCCCGCTCCTGGGGTGAGAAGTGGGAGAGCACGCGGTTGTTGAGCTCCACAAACTGCCGCAGGAGCTCCCGACTGGGGTCCAGCTTGACCGCCAGGCGGCCTTCGGTGAAGTCGATCTGTACTGCCTGGGCACCGTTGTCAAAGCAACTGCGAATGTCGGCAACCGCCTCGGTGACGAGGTCGTCGAGAAACTGCTCCCGGGAGTAGCCGGGGATACCGTCCTGTGGATACAGGAGGGACATCGCCGAGGGCGATATCACCGATTGCTTGAGCGGCCGGGTGGCAAAGCGCTGAGCCCGGGGCAGGTAACTGCCGGCGTAGACCCCGTAACGAAAGGGTCCCGAGGTGAGCCGGGGAAGCTGCCGGGTGTGGCCGTCCTCAAAGGGAATAACCACCCCATCCGGCGCGATATTCTCGAGCCCCTCCAGCGTGTAGGTGGCAAAGCTGGACTTGGCCTGCTCCCCATCAGTAACGACCGGTGAACCGGTGGCCTCAAACTGCGCTATCGTTTCCTTGACCGCAGCATCGACGGCGGCGTCGTAGTCGGCCTGGGTGATGGTACCTGCTGCCAGGGCGGCGGCCGCCTCGCGGAGGGATGCGGGGCGGGGGACGCTACCGATCGGTTCCGTGGGGATGGTGTATGTGTTAGGTGCCATAGGTGCTCCTTTGGGGGCGGACGGGTGGGTCTGCTTCGCCACTTACTCGATCCGGATCGAGGCTATACTCAAACCCCGAAAAGCCTCTCAGAACCGGATGGTTCAATCTATATGGATTGGTTCTGTCAACTATGGCCGCGCGCATCCTCCGGCGTCGTCCACCGAGCCCGCCGTGGTGAACCGCAGGAGATCGCGTTTTTGACGATGGTTTGGGTGGTGGGGGTGGTGCTCATACGGTGTCTATATCCTTCGGGTCACGGCGCAAGTCCATAAATGCGGCAATCGTGATTTCGTTATCGCTGACACGGTACAAAACGCCATAGGGAAACCGGGCCAGTAGCGCGCGCCGGACGTCGTTGCGCACAATAGGCCACGCAGTTGGAAAAGACTCCACCATGCTGAGCGTAGAATCCAATTCTGATACAAGTTCGTTCCCAAGGCCCGGTCTTTGCTCGTCATAGAAGTCGACAGCCTCAACTAGCTCTTTGGAAGCCCGGGAGAGAAATCGGACGTTCACTTCTGCAGTCGTTCCCGCAGCGTGTGCCAGTCTTCTGCAGCCATCTCACCGTCGTCATACGCAGCCAGCCGAGACTCGGCTACAGCCGCCCATTTTCGTTGTCGTTCAGCCTGTTCACCATGGCCCAGCAAGTCAAAAAGCTCAGACAGAAGCCGGATTTTATCGCCAGTGTCGAGTTCATCGATTTGTGATCGGACAGATTGATAATTTGCACTCATAGATCACACCTCCGCTGTTTTTCTTCGATCTTTACACATACGACAGGTTTTGGATCCTCGCCATGGGACAATCATGTATCGCCGGAAAAGTCGTGCTTTTTGTCCATTTCGTTGTTGCCGCGGGTGTGCGACCACGCAGGATGCATGGTGTCGGCACGTTCCTCGGCTACGCCTCCGGACCGTGCCAATGCCGTTATTCCCGGCTGGAGGCGTTGAGAATGGTGAAACCGATCATGCGAGCCTAAAAGTACCCCTGCTTCTTGCGGTCTTCCATGGCGGCTTCGCTGCGTTTGTCGTCGGCGAGGTCCTTGGTTCCATCCAAGGGGTCTACCATCCAGAAACGACTCCACTGACGTCGTGTTGCAAACGGCAGCTTCGAGCCCTCCTCGCTCAAGAGAGGAATATGCGGTGTCGCTTCTTTCAGGATACCCTCGATCGTTTCGTGGGACCGTCGGTCCGCCTCGGTAAGGGGAGAGCGTCTGCGCCGCAGCCACCGGGCCTGTCACCCCACCCCCCGGCCGCCAACGGCAAGCTCTGCGAGGTGCAAATCCCACCTACCGTCCTCGGAGAGGGGCAGCTGCTCCGCCGCTACCCTCAGGAGTGTTGGGCCCGGGTCCTGCCCCTGGCCCTGCCCCATCCGCTGCCTGGGCGCCCCGCCGGCATCATCCGCCGGCCCGACGGAGCTCTCCTCCCGCCTGAAGGCGAGCCCCTCCTTGGCGGCGCACCATTCAACCAGAAAATCCAGGTCGCTCTCGCCGACGAGGACGACGGTGCGCACACCCCGGCCCTCGGGCGGGTCCGCGGCGGCCTCGCGAAAGAGGGTTCGCATCCTCTCCTTGTAGCGGACGATGTGGCCCACGGTGCGGCGCAGGGAGCGGTAGCTCCGTTTTGCGATAACGTCGACCCCCGTGGGGGTGACAAGGTAATGGATGTTGCGGCTGTTGATCCGCCGCATGGTGATAAACCCTTTGCCCGCAAGGCGCTTGAGGATCGCGTTGGTCATCCCGAGAGAGAGACCTATCGCCCCGGCAATGTCCCGCTGC
>CAZNRF010000446.1:0-2809 GCA_964575075.1 uncultured Spirochaeta sp.
CACCGCTCGTCAGGTACTCGCGTTGGGTTGCCGCGACCCAATCGACGGCGGTCGTTCCGACCTGGTGCAGGACGATGCGCACGGAGGCGAGTCGTCCGTTCGACGAACGCGACGTGTAAACTCGGAAATGCTCGTTACCCACCAACTCGACGGCGGTCAGAAAATCATTGCGCGTCAGGCAATATCGAAAGTCTTGTCGTTCTTCCGTACTCGACAAGCAATCGACAATCTCGTCCCATGCGGGGGCTTCGTCCCACTTCGACACGAAGCCTTCGCGAGTGGCCTTGGCGATATTCTTATGAGTGGCCGGACTCGCATGACCGCAATGTTCGGGTCATTTTGCGGCGACAGGGAACTGGACATGCCTTCCCACAATACCTTCAAGGCGTCTCTGGCGGATCGTTCCCGAAGCAAGGCCCCACCGAATCGCCGCGGCAAAACGCGCAGGGAGGGATAGCGAAACGCGTGGTCGATGTCGTGCGTGGGGATAATGCGCGGTGCAGGTGGTTTAGCTTGCCATCGCGGTGCCAATGCTTCGAGCCACGCCCGGACGACCAACGCCCACTCGTCCAGAACGGGACGATCCAGGAACCCCTGGCGCGCGGGGAAGCGGGCGGACTCCAGTATGTTTCCCCTCCGGTCCAGCGGCATATTCCGGTTCCACTCCTCCCAACGGGAGAGCAGCAGGAACGTTGCTGAGACCAAGTCGAAGGGGAACACGGGTGGCTCACCACCGGTCTTGCTTTGCTCCAGTGCCTTTTCGAAAAGGTTGCCGCCGGGAGAAACACCGTTCGATGCATTACAGAGAATGGGCAAGCGGTCGGTATCCAGTCCGAGGTCGACGCCGGGGGGCAGAATATCGCGCAGTTCGATCCACGGCAACGAATGATCCGCAAGCGAAAACATGTCATCAACGGTCTCGGCTCCGATAGCGGGAATCGTGAGAGCTGAAGGCCCCTCCCACTCCGCGCTGCCCGCCACTCGCTCCCACAAGCAGGCGAGAGCGTATTCAGCCTGTTTGTGGTTGAGAAATGTGCTATCATTTGAAAGATACCGAAAAGCGTTGTAGATCTGAGGAGACGATGCCTTAGCCATTACTGCAATGCTTTCTTGTGAAAATATTCGACATTGGAAGGTAAATCTCCTGTTGTTTTTTCAGTGCTCTTACCATTGCCTTTCTCTCGGCGTCACTTGGGTTGGATCTGCTTGCCTCAAAATACTCTGGAAGTTCGTTTAGCTGCTCCAAAGCTACACCCTGTTGCTGCATATACGTCAAAAACCGGTTTGCCTCGCTGTTTGGGTCTTGGCACAAAGACTCATATTGGACTGTAAACAATTGTGTGTCCCGGAGATATCGCTTCGCATCTTCATTAATGCAGCGTCGGATCGCCAGCACTTGGGCAATTACTTGTTCATGTGGAGGATACTCTTTGATTGTGGAATAGTCAGGGGGGCGCAACCCAAACCATTCCATTTCAGATCCAAGGCGGTCTCGCCGTGCTCGAAGCAAAGAGAGTGCTGTATCCACAGGATCTCGCACAACATGGACAAAGACAGCTCCTTGAAAGGCATCTGCAAGCTTCCTGATCCGAAGACTGTTATACGTATTCTTAAGGATCATTGGTGCATTCGACTTGTCCATAAATGCGGCAATGGTTCGTCTGAAACTGTCCATTTCTTCAAGCGATTTGTATTCGGCTAGGTCAGAGGTCGTTTCTCGCGGAAACCATCTATAAAAGAACGAACCCGCCTCGCATACACCGCTCAATCCATTGGTACGTCCATATCGTGAACCGAAATTTGCCTTGTCTCCAACCTTAATGCCACCCAACAACCTGGTCATTACATAGGGAGCTCGATAAAAATACTGAAAAACATTGCTGGGCTAGCAAAGCCTGTACGCATGCAAGTAGGCCTGAATGCACAAAGTTGTGCCAGAACGCGGCGCGCCAACGACGAATATGGGGGTACATGCCGAACCGTGGTACCGGTGCAAGACTTGATCCTGGATATGCCCCAGCAAGGAATTCATAGCAATGAACCCCATCTGTTTGAGTCGTCTGATTTCGCATGTCATCAACACTCTAATCCCCGAGAAGTGCCCTTTTTCACTTCCAAACGGTATATTTTCTAATATCTCATTGCCAAGCGGGCATTAAACAAGTCTTTACATGGTAAATACTCAATCTTCTTTGTTCGTTAATCCGCGTTAAAGGTATCCCTTGAATGCGAGAGCGCAACGCAGTAATTTGGTCATTCTGATTGCCACATAATAGGGCGTCTGTTTGGCGCCAAAGGATCGAAAGAATCGTTCAACTGGTTCAATCATACTTCCCTCAAAATCAAAGGCGTTAGTTACTCTGGATGCAAAACGAATCGCCTCCCACATGAGTAGTGATTGTGCTCCACTGTTTCGTAATTCCGGATCAGCGCCTCCCATAAGATAATATGCTGACTGCTGATCCCATACCAAATACAATACGGCATGGATTTGTTCTTCACAATCTACTGCGAAGAAGATTTTGCGGCATTTGGCGCTCTCAAGCGCGTAGTCCATTCTACTAATCAATGCGTAAGAGTACGGTGGTTCACGGTTCTGACGTAAGAAGGTCAGTGAATTAACCCTATAAAATTCCTCCAGTCCGATGTCGGTACGAACAACTACTGATTTCTTGGCTTTTCTTATGTCTGTTCGTATGTTTTCGCGGAATCCACTCCAGATATGTTCCTCATCCATCAAGTCCTCAAGGCGATATGTATATCGAAGTTGCAAATCAAATCCACGCCAATAAAAAGGGAGAACGTTTGT
>CAZNRF010000447.1:0-2808 GCA_964575075.1 uncultured Spirochaeta sp.
GAGGGAGGGTAGAGCAGCCCTCTCTCAACTCTCGCACCCAGGGCAATATTCGGTGGCATCTCTCGTCGGGTGCTTTCCACCCGTGGAATGAGAATCTGACCTTTGAAGATGCAACCCGCCCCGCACGCGTGGGTGGATCGCTCCATCCGGCTACGTTGGAAATAAGCTATAATTCGAGCTACCCCGACGGCGGTAACGATGGCTCGGCGTGGCAGGGGCGCGGGTTCAATACCTGGATTCAGGCCGGGGGTGAAGTAACGTACGGTGGCTTTCGCGGCACAGTAGCCCCCACGCTGTGGTTTGCGGAAAACCGCGCCTTTGATCTCATGCCCAGCGCATCCTCGTTCAACAACGAGTATGCCTATTTCACCAATAATATCGACTTACCGCAAAGAATCGGTAAGGATCCGGTGGTCGAGATTGATGCTGGGGAGTCGGAGCTGAGATATACCTCGGACGCTTTCACCGTGGCATTCTCCAATCAGTCCATCTGGCTGGGACCAGCAGCGCATAACCCCGTTCTCCTCAGCAATAACGCCGGCGGGTTTCCCCGGCTCGAGGTGGGATTACCCATGCGTGAAACCGCCGTGGGGGCGATTGAAGCATACGCGTGGTGGGGATTACTGACCGAGTCAGAATACTTCGATGTCGCCGGCGTTCCCGAAGACCGCTTGTTCTCCGGTCTCTCCCTCTCATACTCGCCGACCGTGATTCCCGGATTCACCGTTGGCGTTGACCGGGTTGTGCTTACCGCATTAGACAACGTTGATGGTCGAGCCCTCATTGAGCCGTTTAACCCGTTCATGTCGCCGGAACTCGGCCAAGATTTGAAGGATCAGCGTGCATCTATCACCCTTGACTGGACCTTTCCGGAAGTGGGATTCAACGTCTACGCCGAGTGGGGCAAAAACGACTACAGCTCCCGATGGTCCCATATCGTCCGAGCACCGGAGCACAGCCAAGCGTTTACCTATGGCATCCGGCAACTCCTGTACGCAAATGATCGTCATCTGTGGCTGGTAAACGGCGAGATCTCTCAATTCGTGCATTCCCGTGATTACGACATCGACCTGGGCAAAAGCCAATCAGGATTCTATACGCACCACAAAGTGCGCCAAGGGCATACGCAGAACGGGCAACTGCTCGGACCTCAAGCGGGTCCTGGCTCAGATGCGCAGACCCTCACCTTGGATTACTACTCGGAGTTTGGACGTCTTGGTGGTTTCATTGAGCGGGTAAACCGGAACAAGGACTTCATATACGGTGATCCGTCCAGCGGACCGGGAGACATCGACCGGATGAATGTACAAATGCGCTACGGAGTCTCCGGTGAGGTCTGGCTCCCTGGAGCGGTTCTGCTGTCGTCAGAAGTGTCGATCGGTCGTAACTGGAACCGCAACTATGAGCTCAGGGCAGACCGGGTCTATAACGCCTACGCCTATGTGGGCCTCACCTACGGGTACTAGTTCGACACCACCGTACGGATCTCGCGTTCCCATTGATCGAGAATTCTGGGAAGGGCGAATTGTTCACTACTCCAGTGCCCTTCAGTGGCGAGTTGCTTCCGTTATTCCGGCGCTGTGCACACAGTCGGAATTGCCGTAGCTAAGGCGCCGTGATCCTCGGGTGGAACCAGAATTCCGTTGCTTCCTGATTCAATAATCTCCGCCGTACCATACGTGCAGTCCGTGGCCACAATCGGTAACCCTGCCTGCATCGCCTCAATCAGCACGTTCGGAAAGCCCTCAAACCGTGATGAAAGTATGAAGCAGTCTGCCAGCTTGAGGGCTTGGTCGGTCGGCGCCAACCCGGGGAGAAACACCCGATCCTGGAGGTGATACTCTCTGATGGTGGCGGTCAGGCGTTCCCTCAGATAGCCCTCGCCGTAAATCACGAGATCCCACTCAGGAAGCCTGTTGGCAACAGCAGAGAAGGCCTCCAGCAGCGTATCAAATCCCTTCTGATGAGACAGCCGTCCGATAGCGGTGAGATACTTGCGATCCGAGCTTGGGGCAAACGGCATCGACAGTCCGGATGAGGCCTGTTTGAGCGGATTGTAGATCACCGTCTTGAGTGACTCCGGCACCCAATGCAGACTGTCAGAAACGCCCTGACTTACCGAGACTACCCGATCCGCACGATGATAGAGTATACGCCGCAAGAGACGCACTTCGAATCCGCTCGTACCCATGGCGGGGTTGTTGCGCTCACTGATAATGACCGGCCGCTTTCCGGCCGCGGGAATAACGAACACGTTGACCCGGTCCATAAATGACACCACACAATCCGGCGCTATGGCCTCAATTGCTCGTCGAAGGGTCAAAATCCTTGAAATCAGCGCGAACGCTCGTAGCAGCACCGGGGCCCTGTGCATGACGCCGAGCCGATGCCGAACTATTCCCGGATCAAGTTTGTAGAAGTCGGGATGGTCCTGCAATGTAAGAACATGGACTTCATAGTTGCGGTGAAGTAGTCCTTCTGCCACTTCTTTCAATACGTGTTCCGCACCACCGGCCACGAGCGAGTTGATGACGAACAGGACGGAGGGATTCTTGGTGGTGGTCATGATCTCTACCTGTACCCTCGTCGGAATCTTCTATTCAACTTTTATGCGCGAGCTGACGGAAGCGTTCATTGCGGGTAAGGAGTTCGGAATACGTTCCGCGATCAACGATCTCCCCGTGATCCATGACAAAGATCATATCGCATTCCTGCACCGTGGTCAGTCGATGAGCAATCATTAGAATGGTCTTCTTATGATTTAACGTGTGAATCGCCTCCATTATGGTCTGCTCAGTAAGCGTATCC
>CAZNRF010000448.1:0-2807 GCA_964575075.1 uncultured Spirochaeta sp.
CGCAACAGGTGATGGCCAGCAAGGAGACGATGGCCCGCTTTGTCCAGGTGGTAACCGAACTGGTGTACGGCAAGGCGCGGCGGGAGAGCGCGTAGGATCAGCCGGCAGGATACTTATCGCGTATGAGAGAGAGTTGCAGTGCTGCGACGGAGCGTTCCGATTGCCGCACCGGCGTTCCGCTTCCACAGGTGACACCCCCGAACAACCGATGTATATTACCGCGTTGCTCGACAAATTCAAATAATCGCTCCAGCTGGGGCACGGAGGAGAAACTACGTGAAGCATGCACATCGTACCGTGGGGATCATTTCGGCGATCCTACTTCTGGTTCTGTCCGGATGCCAGTCAATGGGATTCGACGACGTCGAATCCTTGGTAAACGCCATTGGCGGGGAGGAGTCGTCTTCCGCGGGGGACACTACGGAAACAGCGCCGTCCGAGGAACCGGCGCCGGTGGCCGTCGAGGTGGTGCAGGTGGCCGCCGGTCGGTCGATGACGTTTGCCGTGGACGCTGATGGTGGTTTGTGGCGGTGGGGTGCCAACGACAGCGATCTTGCCCTTCCTCCCGGTCATAGCGAGCGCAGACCGACTCGAGTGTTTCCGGATACCGAATGGTCGCAGGTAGCAGTGGGCAGTCGCCACATTCTCCTCATCTCCGCCGACGGGCATCTCTACAGCTGGGGTTCCAACGACTTCAACGCCCTCGGACTCGGTCCGGAGGCGGAGGGGAACCCGTATCCCGGTGCTGAGCCGCAGCTCGTTAATGATCGCCTGCCATGGGTGCAGGTTGCTGCGGGTGATGGGAGCTCGTATGCCGTTTTGGAAGACGGAACGATGTTTGCCTGGGGCAATACTGCCGACGGTCGCCTCGGAATCGGGGATGTGGGTGAACGACAAAGCGTGAGCTGGCCCACCCAGGTTGGTGGCGTGTGGTCGCAGGTGAGCGCCGGAGATCGCTTTGCGCTGGCGCTGACCCGCAGCCGACAACTTTACGGCTTTGGAGCGAATGATCAGGGACAATTGGGAATCGGCACCGACAGCGACGAACTCCGTCCCACGGTAATCCTCCCCGATACCGACTGGTCCTCGATTTCCGCCGGTGCCGGATACGCATTTGCCGTTCGAAATGGGGAACTCTACGCATGGGGTTCCAATGAGTACGGACAGCTTGGACTGGGAGAAGCCTCTGATCCCGTTCTGCGGGCGACCCGCGTGGGCACGCGCTCCGACTGGACCTCCGTGGTAGCGGGCCGGGGGTACTCCGGACCCCCTGAGGCCTCCCCGTACACACCCGCCGGCGCCGGTATCGATGCCAATGGAACGCTCCACCTGTGGGGTTCCAACGAGACCGCACTGTTGGGGACCGGCGAGGAAGGGCTGGAGCGCCGGCAGCTGGCCGCTCCGGAGCCCGTTCAGGGACATGAGGATGTTGTCTGGCAAGCGGTCTCGGTGGGCGGTGAGCACGCAGCTGCTGTCGACGATAACGGCGCGCTCTACACCTGGGGCTCGGACCGCCAGAGTCGCTCCGGCGGACGTCCCACCGGAGCAGTACAGGTGGTTGCCATCGGACGGCTCGATCTGCAGGATTAGGGAAACGCAGGGTGAGTTGGAGCCGCCCGCCGGAATCTGGTCGGCGGCGCACCACGTCTACGGCTTTGTGTCTGGAGTATCCAGCACCCCCACAACCGCAGCGTGGAGGGGCTCCTCCGGCATGAGACCGCAGATCTCCGTGACTGCCGCGTCGGCGCCTCGCTCCGCGAGTACGGTGGCGGGACTCGGCGCCCCCGAATCATCGGTATAGCGAAAGCCGGCGGCGATGATGCGGAGGATGTGGTCCGGGGAGATGTGGTGGCGGTCGCACAGAAGGGCAGCGCCCACCAGGCGGTCGCTGCGGCTTAGCTTGCGGCCGGGATCGCGACCGACTCGTCTGATCGTGTCTTGTAGCAAGGGATTGCCGTAGCGCACGAGAATATCCGCAAGAATCGCCTCGTTCTGCTCCCGGGTAATGTCATCGGGATACTCAGCCTCGAGGGCCCGAGAGATTTCCTCGGCGGCCCCGACGAAGATCTCCCGCAGATCGGGTGCCTCAAGGGTCTGGTGCACCCAGGTAAAGGATCGCTCCGCTCCCAGGTAGGCGAGCGACGCGTGACACATGTTATAGAGAAAGAGCTTTCGGGCCACTTCAGCCGGGAAGTTGGTCCGGGGGGAGAGCTCGGGGAGGCTCGGGAGGGCGTTTCGGACCGCCCGCGCGTCGTACGGCAACGGCCGGTAGGCATCGGCAACCACCAGAAGCGGCCGCGCCACCCGCAGCTCCTGGGAGACAACAGGTACCATTCGGGCAACGGAGGTACCGACAAACCCAACACGATCTTCGATCCAGGTGACCGCGTCTGACCCGCGACTCCCGGCGGCGGCGACCACGGCCTCCCGAAGGTCACGCCCGGCGGTGAGCGTATTCTCGCAGAGAAAGATATCCACCCCACCGGCACCCCGCTCCCGGCGTGCCAGGAGTGCATCGGCGAGCGCGGGCGCGAGGCGCGGCAGGTTGGCGACACCGACGGCGGTTGAAAGCACATCCGCAGCAACCACCTCGGCGGTAAACGCCTCCTGATCCTGAATCTGCACCGCGCGAACGGGCCCGATTTCCATCTCCCGGGCCTCGCCGGCATGCGCGTCAAGAACCCGCAACGGGTAGCTCCCCGCCTCATTCAGAGCCGCGACGATGGAGTCCACGGCATCGGCAACCACAACCCGGTATCCCCCCTCGGTGCTCCGTTGCGACATGTCCCCGCCCCCACCGCGTCCGC
>CAZNRF010000449.1:0-1247 GCA_964575075.1 uncultured Spirochaeta sp.
CTGCAGGAAGCCAACACCCCGCCGGTGGACATGCAGCAGGCGGCGATCGGGCCGGGGATGGCGGTGTACAGCCGCTACCGGGAGGTGCGGGAGGCAACGGGGGTGATGAGCGTCCACGACGCGCTGGTACTGATCAACGAGACGCTGGATGAGATCCTGGGCCACGCCGAGGGCGAGCTGGACGGCCACACCCGCTGGGCGGTGACGTGGTTTGAGCAGTTGGGCACCGCCGAGGGCGACTACGGTACCGCTGAATCGATCGCCAACGCCAAGAACGTGGCGGTGAGCGCTATGGTCGACGCCGGGGTGATCGTGGCCAAAGGCGGTAAGGTACGTCTGCTGCGCCGAGACGAGATGGCCCCGGGATGGCGACCGTCGACGGACAAGACCTTTACCGTCTGGGAGGCCGTACAGCACCTCGTCGGGGCCCTGGGAGATCACGGAGAACCGGCAGCGGCTTTGCTCTATGCAGAGCTGAACCCAACACAGCGCGAGGCGGTACGTGACCTATGCTATCGTCTTTACAACACCTGTGAACGGAAAGGCTGGGCTGAAGAGGCTACAGGCTACAACCGGCTCATCGCGGCACTGCCTTCAATCGCGCTTCGGGCTCAAAGCATGCCCAAAGCACATAGAGAGCAAGATCTCTTTGGAGAATAAGCAATGGCGAAGTCATTCAGAGAGCGGATCGAATACCTGCTTGATCTAATAAGAGAGCCGTTGGCGGAGTATGCGATACAAAGGCTTCGTGCGCGCTACGGCGAGGATTGGAAACAGGGTGCTTTTGATCACTTGGGTGCCAGGCATCACGGAGGCAGCGGAGACGATCCGCGCGAGTGGGACGTTCAAGCCTGGCTGAACTTCTACATTGGTTCTTGGAACGCTTTGTTCAGCGATATCCTCGGCCCTGGGGAGCGTAACTACTTCTTTCGACTCAAGGATTTCAGAAACGACTGGGCTCACCAAAAGGCGTTTGACTTTGACCGCACCTACCGAGCCCACGACGATGCGCAATTGGCCCTCGAGGCAATTAACTCACCGGTTGCCGAAAAGGTGGCTGCAATCAAAGAGCAGATCCAGCGGGAGAAGTTCGCGCAGCCGTCCAAGAAACGAATCGTCAAGATTAAGAGCAATCCTCAGGGAAGCTTGAAGCCGTGGAGGAAGGTCGCTGTACCTCATGAGGACGTACAGAAGGGGACGTTTTCCTCCTCCGAGTTCGCCGCCGACCTCTGGGAGGTGCACAAGGC
>CAZNRF010000449.1:1347-2805 GCA_964575075.1 uncultured Spirochaeta sp.
CCGGAGTCGGTAAACGAAGTCGGAGGCGCCGCCGGCCAGGAGACGTTGAACCGTTTGCGTGCGGTTGTAGGACGGGTGGAAAGTACATGGCAACCGGCCACGCGAGACGAAGCGTACGAGATAGTCAGAAGGCGGCTTTTCACGACAGAAATGGACACCCGGGCACGGGGCGAAACGGTCCGGGCGTTCCAGGAGTTGTACAAAAACAACCCCGACCATTTCCCGCAGTCGGTGAAGGAGGCCGAGTATCTTCACCGAATCGAGGCGACCTACCCGATTCATCCTGATCTTTTCGATGCACTCTATCGAACGTGGTCCACAATCCCGAATTTCCAGCAGACGCGAGGAGTCCTTCGACTGATGGCAGCGGTGATCCACTCACTTTGGGACACCGGCGATACCGGACTCGTGATTCTGCCCGGCATGGTGCCCCTCGATGACTCGATCGTACGAAGCGAGTTCACCAAGTTTCTCGGGACGAGCTGGGGCAACATTATCGATGCCGAGATTGACGGGCAGGGAAGTCTAGCGGCCCAGATCGACCGAGAGTCCTCCGCACTCGGTGCTCTCGGAGCAACCCGCCGTGTCGCACGCTCCCTGTTTCTTGAAACCAGCCCCTTAGAAAGTGGTAACCAACCGGGCATCGACGAACGCGCTCTGAAGGTCGCCTGTACGCAACCGGGTGAGAAGCCTGCGGTCTTCGGCGATGCGGTTGGATACTTAGCGGGCAAGAGCGTGCACCTTTACAGTGAATCGGGTCGGTATTGGTTCTCGGAGCAACCGACCCTTCGGAAAGTGGCCGAGGACCGCAAGGCGCAGATATCTGAAGACCGAGAGCAACTATATGCGGAAATAGAGAAACTCCTTCAGCAATCTCCTCACAACGACAAGGGCGACTTCGCAAGGGTCCACGTTGCCCCGCACTCGCCGTCGGAGGTGGGGGATGAAGAGCGCGTCGCACTGGTCGTCGTGCCCCCGGGAGAACCACATACCCGCGGGGACGCCGACTCTCAAGCACGGGCGACCGCTAAGATGATTCTCGATTCCCGAGGCGCTTCACCCAGGCTGAACAAGAACATGATCGTATTCTCCGCCGCGGACACTGTCCGTTTAGATGAACTAGTCGATGCCGTCGCGTGGTGGCTTTCCTGGCGGAGCATTGTCACCCAGATAGACCAGAACTCACCCCAGATGACCAGTGTTACCCAGGGTCAGGCTGAAGCGGCACGATCTGATCTCTCGATAGCCAAACAACGGATTCAGTCGTTGATTCCTGAGACCTACAGGTGGATGCTTTTACCAACGCAACCAAGTCCAGCGGAACCAATCGGACTTGACGAGCATCAGGTGCCGGGAGACCAGCCTGCCGCGGTCAGGATCAGTCGCTATCTCACACGCAAGCAGTGGCTCATGCCTGTTATGGACGGGGCCGCCCTTCGTATCGAACTCGACCACATT
>CAZNRF010000450.1:0-2798 GCA_964575075.1 uncultured Spirochaeta sp.
ACCTATCGCGATGAGGATTGGTTCCAGCTAAATCTCGAGGCCGGGAAAATCGTGTCGCTGCACACCGACGCCGGCGCCATGAACTTCTGGCCGGAACTGCGCTTGTACGCTGCCGACGGCACGACTCTTTTGCTGGAGCGTTCGGGAGCGTTGTCGTACGAGGCGCCGGCCACTCGCGCGTTAACCTATTATATAGCGATGTCGGGCACACACGATTGCGCGTGGGGCGACTATCATCTGAGGGCGACCTACCGAGAGGCGGATGACCATGCGAACTCCGCAGCGTCGATTCCGGATGAGGACGTAATCACCGACGCGCAGGTTCCGGGACGTTTTGCCGCGCAATTTGAATATCCGGGGGACCGGGATTTTGTTCATTTCCGCCCTGCAGCGGGTGTCGGCTACCGAATCTCGGCCGATTGGCGTCAGGTCCGAGTGTACGACTCGAGTCTGGATCTGATTGGACGGGGAAACGAAGTCATTTTCGCGGTGCCGGCTGAGCGAGCCGCCGGGAATTACGTGATCGAGGTGCACAGCGAGGGCGAAGTTGAGGACTACTGGCTGTCGATTCAGCGCGAGCCGATCACGGATGTGGAATTGACCAGTTTGGATATTTCGGCGCAGGGCGACGACGCTCAGCGCGGCGATCCGCTAGTGATTGACCAGGATGGTTTCGTGGATTTCACCGCCACGCTCACCAATCTCTCCGGGCAGGAGGTTTTCGGCGGGGAGGTGGAGGTGCATGTTCTATTGTCGCAGGACAGCACTCTGGAGGAATCGGATCGGGTAATCGGCAGTACAACGGAGTACTTTACCGACGAACGATACTTGGGCACCGACCACACAAGCTGGTATCAATGGGAGCAAACCATTGAAGAGCCGGGACGATACCGGTTGCGGTGGCAATATATCAGGCAGACAACGGAGGATGCGGAGGCGAGCCGGGTTTTTTACTGGACGATATTGCACTGCAAACCAACGATGAGGAACGAACGCTGCAGTGGAGCGAAGATTTCGAACATGGCGGGGACTGGGGCGATGCCGGCTGGGTGACGGATGGCGGAACCGTAGCCGTTCAGATGTTGACCTCGCCGGTGCATGGCGGAGATTATGCGGTCGGTCCGGCTGAAATCCTGGATGTTGGCGAAACCAGCGAACTCTCCGTGGTGGTGGACATCACCGAACCAAACACCCGGGTTTCCTTCTGGTACCAGGCGGGGAGTTCCTGGCCGGATCAGTTTATGTTTTATGTTGAAAGGGGAATTGCGGATGGCGGCACGGCAACCCTGTCGGGATCCGCTCGCGTACCCGCGGACATGGCGCCGGGCATCTACCACGTCCTGGGAGAGGTTGACCGCCATGAGCGTTTTCTTGATCCGGACCGGAGCAACAACACGACCGCCGCCGAGGACACGGTCGATGTGCAGGATGGGGCGTGGCCCGATTTAGTTCCAACCACGTTTGCGGTCGCGTTGCCGGCCGACAGGGGAGCCATATCGGTGATGGAGGAGGACTTGATCGAAGTCTCCTGGATCGTGGAGAACCAAGGAGACGGCGCCACTCGCGACGGAGCCGGGTGGACCGATGCGATATTAGTCACGGATGATCCGGAGAAGCAGTGCAACTTTCAACAAGTCGATACCTTCGTGCAGGACAGCGTCGTGCTTGATCCGGCAACTCGCTCGACCCAGTACGAACGCTCCGCTTTGGTGCGTCTGCCGCAGGGCATGACCGGACTGCTCTACCTCTGCGTTGATGTCGACCGCTACGGCAACGTGCAGGAGGCGGATGGAGAAAGCAACAATCGGCTGTTTGCAACCGAGATCCTGGACGCGACCCCCTTGCCTCGTCCGGATTTGGTCGTCGACAGCGTGAGCCTGAACCGCGAATCCTACATGCAGGAAGAACCGTTGTCTATCGATTACACCGTTAGCAACGAGGGCGATGCGCCCACATCCATTTTATTGTCCGATCGTTTCCAGCTTACTCAGACACCGAACCCGGGGCCGAACGACGGAATATACTTGGGCACTAAATCGGTCGATCAGAACGAATACGCGGGACAGGGCAGCCGATGCCTGCAAAGCGGACCGATTGGCTTCAACAGCCAAAGCACAATCGAGATTACCCGCACCGTCCCCCAAGGAGGCGGCGAGTTTTCCTTCCTCTACCGCACCTCCTTTTATTATTACCATCGCTTGTATTTCGACATTCTCGATGCCGATGGCGGATCCGTGTACAGCAACTCCTGGTCCTACAATCGCGACTGGCAGCGCCTTAGTCGCACGCTCGACGAAGGGGAATACACGTTTCGCTGGCGATTCCAAAAGGGCAGGTACGGCACCTCCGGCGCCGATGCGGCGTTCATCGACGACGTGCGCTTCCCTGACGGCACATCGGAAGACTTTGAGTCGGGCACGCTGGGTGCGGAATGGACCGAACCCGACGCGAGCAATGCCGCCTGGGAAATCATCCAACTTGCGGATGCAGGCCTGCCGGTAGGCGGCTCGGCTGCCAAAACTGCAGACTTCACAATCCCCGCGAACTTGGAACCCGGCACCTATTACCTGTGGACAAACCTGGACACCTATCACGATGTAATCGAGACCTACAGCGGCGGCGAGGACAACAATGACGCCGTCGGCACCGGCAGCAAACCCGACTTTGCAGGCAGCTTCGAGGTGACGACCCTGGGCCGACCCAACTTGATCATAACCGACTTCACCGTACTCGAACCGGCGGCGCGGACCACCGCTTTGCTTGGCCAGAGCATCGACGTGAGCTATACTCTGAAAAAT
>CAZNRF010000451.1:0-2796 GCA_964575075.1 uncultured Spirochaeta sp.
GTAGCCGTCTCGAAAGACAAAGACAACGGAAGCGATCCGAACGGGAACGTGGGGGACGGCATGCCGCCCACGGTAACCGCGGAGATGGCGGAGCGCCGTGGTCAAGTTGACGACGGCAGCGACGGGCGACCACCCAGTGGGCAACAGGCAATTTCCACGGACTTCTCTCATGTGAAGGACGACAAGAGCCTGAGTATTAATGAACTGACGGTGATGAACATGAAGCATCTCCGGGAGTTTGCCGCTGATATGGGGATCGCCTCGGAGAATCTGCTCTCCCTCAAGAAGCAGGAAGTGATCTTTGCGGTGCTCAAAGCGCATACCGAGCGTAACGGCACGATTTATGCGTATGGATCGCTTGAGATCCTGCCCGATGGGTACGGGTTCCTGCGGAGTCCGCAGAACTCGTACCTCTCCGGCCCGGACGATATCTATATCTCGCCGTCTCAGATCCGCCTGTTCAATCTCAAAACGGGTGATACCGTATACGGACAGATTCGCCCACCCAAAGAGGGGGAGCGGTTTTTTGCGATGCTCCGGGTGGAGAGCGTAAACTTTGACCATCCCTCGGTGGCGCAAACCCGAATTCCCTTTGACAACCTGACGCCGCTGTACCCGGACGAGCGTCTGGATATGGAGACGCGAAGCGGTGATCCGGCCACGCGCATGATCAATCTCTTCTGCCCGATCGGAAAAGGGCAGCGCGGTTTGATCGTTTCGCCGCCACGTACCGGGAAGACGGTGATTCTTCAGAAGATTGCCAACGCGATTACGGAGAATCATCCCGAAGTCTACCTGATCGTGTTGCTGATCGATGAGCGCCCGGAAGAGGTGACCGACATGGAGCGCAACGTCAAGGCTGAGGTGGTTGCCTCTACCTTTGATGAGCAGGCGCAGCGCCATGTTCAGGTAGCGGAGATGGTTCTGGAAAAAAGCCGCCGCCTGGTAGAACATAAAAAAGATGTGGTGATCCTGTTGGATTCAATTACCCGTCTTGCTCGCGCCTATAACCAGACGGTTCCCACTTCGGGAAAGATTCTGTCCGGTGGTGTTGATTCCAATGCGTTGCATAAACCGAAACGGTTTTTTGGAGCTGCCCGCAATATAGAAGACGGCGGAAGCTTGACGGTAGTGGCAACCGCCCTCATCGAGACGGGAAGCCGGATGGATGAAGTCATCTTTGAGGAGTTCAAAGGTACCGGTAACATGGAGATCATTCTGGACCGGCGCCTGTCGGACCGGCGCATCTATCCCGCCATTAACATCAAAAAGTCGGGTACCCGTCGTGAGGATTTACTGCTCACTGATGAGGAGCTGAGAAAGATGTGGGTGCTGCGAAAAGTGGTCAATCCCATGGACGATGTTGAGGTGCTTGAGCTGATCCTTGACAGGATGAAGAAAGCCAAGAATAATGCGGACTTCCTGCAATCGATGAACACGAGCGGTGCCGATTGAGGCTGAAAAGAGAGTGTGGAGGCTGAGCGTAAGATGAGAGAGAATACCCATCCCAATTATCGTCCGGTTGTATTTCGTGATACCGCCAGCGGGACGATGTTTTTGACTCGTAGCACCGTCGAGACAAAAGAAACGGTGAAGTACGAAGACGGCAACGAGTATCCCCTGTTTGACGTGGAGATCTCGAGTGCATCCCACCCGTTTTATACCGGCAAGCAGAAGCTTGTTGATACCGCCGGTCGGGTGGAGCGATTCCGCCGAAAGTACAATATCAAAGGCTGAAGCGCAGCCGGCGATCAATCAGACCACCGTGTACTCGGTGGTCTTTTTTTTGGCTCCCTGGATCATGGGTTTATGCGAGCCACCAACGGCGGATGACCAGGGCCAGTGTGAGGAGCGCCGCCGAAACGCCCAACCAGTCACCCCAGGCGCGGTACAGCGTCCAGCGGTCTGGATAGATCGGTACGGACACGACCTGGGCGGTACCTTCAAACATCGGGAGGGTGTCATGGTGAAATCCCGCGGCGTCCACCACCGTGGACAATCCGCTATTTGTACCCCGGACCAACGTGGTGCGGAGCTCAATACTTCGGAGGCGGGCGGCAGCGAAGTGCTGGGTTTGGGCGGAATCTTGCCGACTCCAGGAATTGTTCGTGAGATTGATCAGGAGCTCCGCTCCGTTGTTTACCATTTCTCGGGGGACCCATCCGAACCCATCTTCGAAGCAGATCGGCGTTCCCACCATGAGGGTGCGCCCATCCTGCAGAGGTAGCGGCAACGGCTCGCTGTTATCGCCGGGTACCCAGGTGCCGTAGATACCGATCTGTTCTCGAAAGAACCGTTGCACCGCTGGAACGTGCCAAAACGGAATGGACTCCGCAAACGGAACAAGTTGCTGTTTGCCGTATTCTCCCAGCACGGTTCCGTCAGGACTGATAATCAGGGCGCTGTTGGTGGCATCGCCGGAGCTTCCCTTGGGCATAGGCGCTCCGGTTACCAGGGGCACTCCAAGTTGCTCAATGAATCGGCGAAAGGGGAGCTCGGCCGGTTCGCTGTAGAAGAAGGAGTCCTCCGCTGAATAGGGTCGGCGTAAGGCGGTCTCGCTCCAGATTACCGCGTCAATGACGTCGTCTGTTTCGTTGCCGGCCGACTCATGGGACAGTCCCTGGAGCGTGAGCTCCTGTGCACGCGCAAGTGCGTGGGAGAAACGTCCCGGTTGCCAACTGTCAACGTTCTGTTGGACCAGGAGCATTGATCGTGCTTCCCTCGGCTGCACTCCCGGGCGCTGCCACGCCCCGAAGCCGACGGCTACAACGCACAGCAGAACCACCGCGGCCAGAT
>CAZNRF010000452.1:0-429 GCA_964575075.1 uncultured Spirochaeta sp.
GGTCTTGCCGCTGCCGCTGGGGCCGAGAATCGATACCAACTCCCCCTCGGCGATGGAGAAGTCGATGTGCATGGCAAACTCAGGATACGATTTGGATACGTGTTCAAAGGTGATCATCAGCGGTCACTCCTGAGGGTCCCTTTGGGAAGGGAGGTGGTGTCGATAATCCAGAAGAGGATCAGGCAAAACACGATGTAGAGCACCGCCATCGCCAGGGCCAGATCGAAGCTCCGGAATCCGATGAGGCGGTAGATCGCCACGGGAAAGGTGGCGATCCTGCCCCGGCCCACGGCCATAACAATCGTCAGGTCGGCAAAGGGCAGCGCCAGGGCGTAGGCGTAGGCGTTGAGAAACGTCCGCCGCAAGAGCGGTAGCTCAACGTCACGAAGGATCTGTCCCCGGGAGGCACCGAGAATTGCGGCGGAGTTG
>CAZNRF010000452.1:439-2783 GCA_964575075.1 uncultured Spirochaeta sp.
AACCGCAGCACCAGGGGAAACGCCTCGAAGAACTGGCCCCGGATGAGGAGCGCCACCGGCGGACGGGTATCCTGCCACAGAACGCGCAACCCCGGGCCCTCCGTCACCAGGGACATGCCGATGGGGATCTGCAACGCGTTATCCACGGCGGTGCTGTCACGCCCGCGCAGGCTCAACGCCGCGGCGGTGGCGGCAACAATCGTCACCGTTCCCGAGGCGGGGGCCACCAGCAGGCTGCGACCGATCACGCCGATTACGGAGCTCCTGAGAATGCTTTCTACGTTGCGGTCCGCCGCACCGGGCACGAGGAGCTGCCGGAAATTCTCCAGTCCCAGGGTGCCGGCGGAGGTGGTAAACGCCCGAATCACCATGGTGGTGATGGGGCCCAGCACGAACAGCACCATCATGACCAGATACCCGATCATCACAATGCGCGGCACCACGGGCAGGGTGCGCATGGGAGGCAAAGAGGTACCGGTATCCAGCGCCTCCGCCCGGGAGCGGTGAATAAACCGACTACTCGCCACAATAAAGAGTCCGGAGAAGAGAATCTGCAGAAGCGCAAAAACCGCCGCTGCGGGAAGATCCAGATTGACGAACATCTCCCGGTAGATCGCCACCTCAAAGGTGGCATACTTGATTCCTCCGAATACGAGCACTACACCAAAACTCAGAAAACAATAGATAAAGACCAAAATGAAGCTGGTGAGAATCGCCGGCAACAGCAAGGGCAACGTCACCCGGAAAAACACCCCGCCGGGGGAATCGCCCAGGCTTTCCGCACTTTCCCGATAGCGGCGGCTGATCCCGGTCCATGCCGTAGAGATGACTCGGATCGCCAACGAGAAGTTGTAGAAGACGTGGGCCAGCACGATGCCGCGAAAGTTGTAAACCAGGTTGTAGTCCGTTCCCAGGAGGCGATTGATCAGACCGCTCTTGCCGTAAAACCCGATCATCGCCACCACCACGATAATGCTCGGCAGGACGAAGGGAAGCAACGAGAGCGAATAGATGACCCGCCGGCCGGGAAACGTGAAATGGGAGACCAGGTATGCGCCGGGCATTGCCAGAATCACCGCCAGTGCGGCGGAGAGCGTGGCCTGCCCCACGGTAAACGTCACCACCGACCGCGTCTGGGGTGAGCCGAGGATATCCACCACGGTGGCCCACCACGCTCCGGCACCGGTTTCCCCGGCGGCGCGAACAAATACGGTCCCCACCGGGGCGAGAAAGAACAGCATAAAGAAGACGGCGAGCCCTCCGAAGAGGGCGTACCGCCGCCGGTCGTCGCTGGTGGTCACCGCATTACCGCTTCCCATTCGTCGAGCCACGCCCCGTAGTCCTCATCCACCACTGTGACGTCGATAAAGGCAGTTTCCTCCGGCCGATCAAGCTGCTGAAACGAGTCCGGCAGCTCCACATCCTCCCGGACGGGATACATAAACTGGTTCAGGGCGATCTCACGCTGAAATTCCGGCGACAGAATGAAATCCACCGCGCGATGGGCGTTTTCCGCGTTGGGGGCGTCCTGCAGTACGCCCATCACCTCGATCTGCGCATACCCGACGCCGTTCAGAATGAGGTTCTTGTAGCGATCGGTGTCCTCAAAGGCGATGTGGTACGCGGGACTCGTCTCATAGGAAAGGACGATGGGCGCCTCCCCCTGGGTGTAGAGGCCGTACCCGTCGGACCAGCCGGAGGTGATGGTGAGAATGTTAGGCTCCAGTTCCCGCCAGAAGTCGAGATATCCATCCTCCCCAAACTGATCAATGGTGAGGAGCAGGAAGTTGCGCCCCGGGGAGGAGGTGGCGGGATTCAAGAGCACGATGGACTCCCGCAAGGAGGGATCCAACAGCTCCTCCCACGTGGTGGGCGGATCAGGAAGCGCCTCGCTGTCGTAGTTGAGTACGATGTTGCCGTAATCGAAGGGCACCAGGCGATTGCTCTCATCCAGGATCAGATCCTCCCGGACCGCACCGATCTCCGCCGGCTCCGTCGGCTGAAAGAGATCCTCCTCCAGAGCGCGGCCGATGTAGGTATTGTCTAATCCGATCACGAGGTCTGCAGCACCTTCACCGCGGGTAAGCATAACCTCATTGAAGAGGCCGCCGGTATCCTGAAAACGCTCTATCGTCGCGGAAACGGCGTATTCCTGCTGGAAGTGGCTCACGATCAGCTCTTCGAGCCCTTCCGGAAACGCGTCGTAGGTGTAGATGATGAGCTCGTCGGTGGATTGACTGTCCCCGTCGGCACTGGCTTCCCCTTCAGCCTCGCTGCTGCCGCCGGCGGCGGCCGCTGCGGCACCGAAGAGGGCATACAACAGAACGGTGGCGAAAATTACGCC
>CAZNRF010000453.1:0-2753 GCA_964575075.1 uncultured Spirochaeta sp.
CCTGTACCATCGAACAGTTCGACGTTCTAGTCAGACAGTTTATGGCGTCGCTGAACACACGGAAGAAACCACAATGGCATCACCAAGTCTCCGACAAACCACCCGCAGCCTCATAACCCTCGCCGAAGCGCAATCTGGCAAACAGATCATCGTCCAGGATGATCCCAAGCTGCAAACCAACGCCACCGTCCAGATCGCCCGCCACGGCGCACCGGCTCACATCATCCGGTACAAACCCGTTCCCCAGGAGGAACCGGACTACCTCATCTGCTACCAGTGTGGTTTTATTCTGCGGAAATACGCGGTTCCCAAGGACGAGAGGGTCGACTTCGGATCCACCGGCGTCGGACTGAGTATCGTCTCCCGGCAGCTAAAGAACTCCCAGGGCAAGAAACACCAGATCGATCCCGAGCGCCTGCAGGCGGCCGCGAAGCAGATTGTTGACGGTCTCATGATCCATTTGTTGTCTATTCCATTGGGACTGCGGGTCGGCGGCTGGCTCCGGGATGATTATCCGGACCTCATCCCACTCCAGGAACGCCAGGTCATGCGCGAGGCCAAGACCAGTGAGCAGTCGAATACGATTGATATCAAACGCCGCATGCCGAAGAAGGTCTTTGACGCCACCCAAACCTTGAACGCGGCCTTTGCGCTGTTCTGGGCGAACCGCCTCAACCACCCGGAGCTGACGCATCCCTATTCCGAATACCTCAAAGGCGGAAAGGCGCTGGTTGATATTCTGCAGACCATTCCGGAAGATCCCGCCAATGACCGGACACTTGTCGACCAATGGGGTGAGTATCTCAATCTGTCGGAATGGTACCAGTGGGTTCCGTTTCAGGCCTGAACACGAAGGACGTCCGTCATGAGCACTACCGAACGAACTGCATCCATACCCCTCACTCCCGCGATATCTGGCGCGATCATCTCGGAAGCGCCGGCGGCTCCGGCCGATGATTTCCCCGCGGCTGCGGAGACCGCAATCACCAAGGCGCTGCACGCAGTAGATGCCCGTATCTCGGCGATCGAAGTAGGGGAGACCGCTATCGATGTCCGGTGGTCCTCCGATCTCGATGCCTCCGAATGTGCCGGTCGAACACTATCCCTGCTGGAGCAGGGGAGGGTGATGGAATCAGCGATCCTCATGGAGATCCTCCTCGCGACGGATCCTGAGAACGCAACGATACTGGGCAATCTCGGCATGGTCTACAGCGACGCCGGCTATCTCGAGCGCGCCATCGAACTGCTTCACGCGGCCGTGGAGCTGAATACCGCATATGCTGATGGGTTCGTTGCGCTGGGCGTGGCGTATACTCGTCTCGACGACCTGCCGAACGCCGAAGAGAATCTCACTCACGCGATTGAACTCGACCCCACCAATCCCTGGGCCTATCGCAATCTCGGTGTCGTCTACCTCAGACAAGACAAGCACACCGACGCGGTCAGAGTCCTTACCGCCGCTACGGAACTCTCTCCCGACGATGACCGGGCGTGGTACGGACTGGCCCAGGCCCTGGAGCTCGCCGGGGACACCCCGCGCGCCGATGACGCCTATCAGCAGGTGATTTCGCTTAACGAGTACGGTGACATGGCCGAATCCGCACGTCAGGCGAGATCCAAGATCGCCTCCCAAACGTTCCGCGAAGCCCCTGGTGACGTGCGCATGGACGCAGTCATGTACCTGGTCAGTGCTCTCGAGAAGTTCCAGAACATGGACACGGATCAACTAAAGGCGATCGGCTTTGAGATCGCGATGCTCGGTACCAAGGGTATTAACATCAACGACCCCAACTCCAGCTACACGATCGAGACGCTCCCGGGAGAATTTTCCGGGCTCAACCTCGTATGTCATGAGTATGCGGCATTTAAGCAATTCGCTCCACAGATGGACATCGGTATCGATCTGTCGAAGGAGTATGAGGCGGCACTGGAAATGTTTGGAATGCGATTTCCGGGAGAGTAGACAATGTTATTCGAGGTTGATCAGTTCTGTGAGCACGTCGAGGATGATTTATCCGGCATGATCGACACACTTGCAGGGATCACCGGTCGAGCTGGTGAAAACGAACGCCGAGCCTGGCAGCGGTCATTGCCCAAGCTATCCGTTCTGCTTGCAAACGCCGGTCTTGCAAATTTTCATGTGCAGATTGGTCAATCGGCCGGCATATCTCTTGAATACCAGTTGCCCGTCTCCTCCTCATGGGCAGATGCCGTGTTATTGGGCCGTGGAGCAAACGGGCCTTCCGCCGTCGTTGTAGAGCTCAAAGACTGGGATACTCGTGGAGACAGACCGGCTGGACGCGAAGGACTTATCAACCATCACAATTCGCTCTGGTCCCACCCGTCTGACCAGGTTCGGGGTTATGCTGAGTACTGCCGATCATTTCACAATGTCGTGATTGAAGAGCGTGCTTCCGTAGCTGGCTGTGTCTTCTTTACCAGCGCCGAAGACGCCACCGCCTATCGGCAACATCCGTACACAGATCTCGTCGCTCAGTACCCAGTGTTTACCGCAGCTGATGCCGACCTTCGCACCCAAATGCCACAATATCTTCAGAATCACCTTCATCAACCCGATTACGAGTTCGCCCAACGTTTCGAGCAGGGAACCTACGCCCAAGACCGAAATCTCTTGAAGCAAGTGTCGAGCTCAATCCTTTCCGATGACGAGACATTCTTCGTGCTTCTTGACGAGCAGAGGAGGGGTTTCGAGCTTTGCCTTCAGGAGATAGATGAACTCGTCCAAACCGGAG
>CAZNRF010000454.1:0-2752 GCA_964575075.1 uncultured Spirochaeta sp.
CACTACGACCTCCCCGACGAAATTGCCGCCTACACCCACCGAAGCGGACGAACCGGGCGGGCCGGCAAGAGCGGCTCCTCCCTTTCTCTCGTTCACCTTCGGGAGGGGCACCGAATCCGCCGGATTGAACAGGTGCTCGGCCGCAAGATCGAAGAGGCCAAGATTCCCAGCGGTAAAGACATTTGCGACAGCCGCCTGTTCGAGCTCCTCGGGCGGGTCACATCCGTCGAGGTGAATGAGGAGGCGATCGAGCCGTACCTGCAATCGGTGCGAGATTCCCTCGAGGGACTCGACCGGGAAGAGCTCCTCCAGCGCTTCATTTCCGTCGAGTTCAACCGATTTCTTGCGGAGTACGGCGACGCTCCGGACCTCAATCCTCCACCACAACCAAAAAAGAGTCGCCGTGAGGGATTACGGAGTTCCGCTGATCGCCGGTCTCAACCAAAGGGACGCCCCGCCGGTGGGATGGTGCGGCTCCGGATCAATGTCGGCCGCCGTGAGGGAGTGCTGCCCCCGCAACTCATCGGAATTATCAACCAATGTACGAGGTCTCAAGATATCCCACTCGGTCGTATTGATATCGACACCACCTCGAGTGATATCCAGGTTGACAGGGCAATGGCCACACGAGTCGAACAGGCGGTTGCAGGCACCACCTACCGCGGGAAGACGCTTCGCGTGGAGCTTATAGGGGGGAACGATATGCGCGGCTCGAAACCCCGAAACGCGACCAAGCCCCCGAAAAAGGCAGGCCGCAAACCAGGTTCCAAAAGCTCCAAGCAGAAACGCCCCGGCCCGTGACGCGGGGGCGCCCGGGGACGCCCGGGGACACCCGGGGACGCCCGGGGAATTGGTCGCGCAGCAAGTAGTAACTACATGAAGAGCACGTCCACCGAAATTGCCGCGACGAAGGGAATCATTACTGGGATGCTTCGGGAGAATCGGTGAGCAACCGCGCCACCGCCTGAGTGCGGTTATTGCTATCACTTTTTGCGAGAATGTGGCGTACGTGGTTGGACGCAGTGTGAATGCTAATGTTGAGCCGGCCGGCGATCTCTTTGTCTCTGAGACCCGCGGCGAGGAGCCGTAACACTTCCTCCTCTCGCCGGCTCAGAGCGATGGTGGATGGGCCCCGCTGCTGGGCGGGGCGCTTCGCCGCCTGACGTCGGATAAACTGTGCCAGTCCGTCCATGCCGTTGTGCCCACAAACGGAGAGGGTGTGCTCTATCCGAGGCGCCGCTTCGTTGGGATCGACTCCGGCCAACTCGAGGAGATGCTCGCTCTCAACAAGGAGCGCGTGCGGTAGATCCCCGCGTTGCTGGAACTCGAAGGCGGCGCGGCGCAGAGCGGCGGCTCCCTCGAGGGGGGAGCCCCGGAGATAGTGCAGCAGTCCGGTGGCCCGCTCGATATGGCCATGGTCTATGGTATTGAAATGGTTCACGTGAGTGAGCTCATGCAGCAATTCCTCGCTCTTATTCCGGCGATCCAGGTAGTAGGAGATAACCGCCGACAGCACCAGGCGCCGAACGGCGATAAACGGATGTTCCCGTGCGCCCCCTCGGGCTCGCTCTACGATTCGCAACGCCCTGAGCAGGCGATGTTCATCCACCCCGGTGTCGGCGGCGGTCCCGGTGGCGGTATCGGGTAGGAGGGCGGTAACGATGAGACCGGAGGCTGCCGCCACAAAAACCGCATGGGGCCCGCGTTCTTGCTGTTCCGCGTCTTTGAGAAGCAGATCGAGATGCGCTTGCGCTTCCTCCCGATTACCCACGAGCGTTTCCAGCGTCACCAGATTCGCCAGCGTAATGGGATCACCCTGGCGGCGCTCAATCGCCTTGCTGAAGTAGCTCCGCGCACGGGGCCAGTCGCCGCCCTTAACGGAGAGTCGTCCCAGGCGGAGAAACGTCTCGGCAAGCAGGTAAGGATCGCCTATCTCCTCATCGATGATTCGTCGCCGGAGGAGCAACTCCCAGGCGTCACCGAGTTCTCCGGTGAGCCGCGCGAGCTCGTACCGGGTACCGACAACTATGGATTCTGCCACCGGATCGGGATGTGAGCGCAGAAGGTCTTCGGCCTCTTCCAGCGCTTCGTACGCCTCGGCGAAGGAAGACCGCCGCAGGGAGAGGTATGCGATAAACGCGCGAGCTCGCAGGCTATCGGTCACGTCTATCGACTCCAGGGCCGAAGGACTCGCCTCTTCCGTGAGTATATGGTACGCACGTTCGTACTCCCCGCTCACAAGAGCGAGGGCGGCGGCGTAATATGCTTCCACCCGCGGCCGTTCCGGGTGGGTCCCGCCGAGAGCCCGGATAGCGCGGCGCAGAATCTCCAGGTATGGGTCATCACCGGCATCGATCAGCATCGGTTGCAGGGCGACCTCCGCAATGTTCGCCGGGTCGCCGGTCGCGGCGAAACACTCTAAAGCCACCTTGAGACAGTCGAAGAACTCAGTCCTCCGTCCCAAGTACAGGCGAGCCCGTCCAATACCGTATTCCACGAGACCACGGTCAGGGCGAGGAAGAACCCCGTGCTGCTCGGACTGCAGACGGGCCAAAACCGCCTCGGCATTTTCTGAGGCACCTCCAGCAAGAAAGTGCGCCCCGGCGCGAATCAGGATGTTCACAGCCTCGGAAATACGCGCGGGGCCCCCGGAGTACAGGAGATGGTCCCCGAAGCGGGCCAATCGCTCCCCGCGCGAAAGCAGTGCACTGGGCGGGAGTGCTTCCTGTGGTGGTCCCGTGGGTTCTCCATT
>CAZNRF010000455.1:0-2745 GCA_964575075.1 uncultured Spirochaeta sp.
CTGCTGGTTCGAATCCGGCGCGATGCCCTACGCGCAGAACCACTACCCCTTCGAGAATAAAGAGTTCTTTGAGGCGAATTTTCCCGCCGACTTCATTTGTGAGGGCCTTGACCAGACGCGAGGCTGGTTTTATACGCTCACGGTTCTGGCGGCGGCGCTCTTCGATGCTCCCGCCTTTGAGAACGTCGTGGTAAACGGCCTGGTGCTCGCTCCCGACGGCAAGAAGATGTCCAAGTCGGACCGAAACTACACCGATCCCAAAGAGGTGATTCAGCAGTTTGGTGCCGATGCGCTGCGATTATTCCTCATGGATTCCGCCGTGGTGAAGGCGGAGGATCTCAAATACACCGATGAGGGAGTTCGCGAGGTTCTGAAGACGGTGATTATTCCCTATTGGAACGCCTACAGCTTCTTCATAACCTACGCCAATATCGACGGCGTCAAGCCCACGGCCGCTCCGGAAGACCCGGATAATCCGCTGGATCGCTGGGTGTTGTCCGAAGCGGAACGCCTGGTGGAAGAGGTCACCGATCAACTCGATCAGTACGATCTGCAGAAGGCGATCGATCCGATCGTGTCGTTTATTGATTCGCTGAACAACTGGTACATTCGACGCAGTCGCCGCCGATTCTGGAAGAGCGAGAACGATGGAGACAAGGAGCAGGCGTACCAGACGCTCTACTCAGTGCTCAGAACCCTCACTACCGTGGCGGCACCGATCATTCCGTTTATGACGGAAGAGATCTACCGCAACCTCCGCACCGAGGGTGATCCGGAATCGGTCCACCTCTGTGACTATCCCAAATCCGATGAAAGCAGACGTGATGCGGAGTTGGAGCGCAAGATGTCGGTAACCCGGCAGGCGGTGAGCCTGGGTCGGGCGATCCGCACGATGCACAACCTGAAGATTCGCCAACCCTTGGCGGCGATACACGTGGTGACCCGGGATGATGAGGCCCGGCGGGTGCTCCGGGAGATGGAAGATATCATCCGGGAAGAGCTCAACGTAAAGGATGTGGTGTTTCGCGAGAACGAAGAGGAGTTGGTTGAGTACTCCGCGAAAGCGAATTTCCGTGAATTGGGTCCGCGATTGGGCAAGCGCATGCGTGCGGCGGCAGCTGTGATCGAGGAGCTCTCGGGAGCGGAGATCCAACAGCTCATGGACGGCAGTACCCTTAGTCTGGATGTCGACGGGGAGCCGGTGGACATCACCATCGAGAGTGTTCTGATTCAACGGCAAGAGAAGGAGAACCTCCGGGTGCTCAATGAGGGAAGCCTTACGGTAGCCCTTGATCCCGAAATCACGCCGGAGCTGTTCCAGGAAGGGCTGGTCCGAGATCTCATTCGAGCTGTTCAGAACCTTCGTAAGGATCAGGGGTTCGACGTAACGGAGCGAATCGTCGTCGCCTTGGAGGGTAGTGACGACCTGGTCAGCGCGGTGCAGCGGTATGAAGACTACTTCAGCGGTGAGACCCTGACGGAAGAGATCACGTGGCACCCCGACGACTCCGCCGTGGAGCTCTCGATCGGGGACTACACCGTCCGTATCACGATCCGTAAAACATCATGAAGCGGGCGGTGCGGGTCCTTGTTGCGGGGGCCGTAGCGCTATCACTTGGTGGGTGCGCCTCAACCACGCCGGATGCGCGCCCTACGCCACCACAGGCCCCGAGCGCCGCGGAGCTGCGTAACGCGGTGCCCTGGACAGGAGATGATCTCCACTTTTTGGAACGCGCCGTGGCCGCCGTTGAGGAGCCGCGGCAGACCTCCTCTGGTGCTGGCGCTGATGCTGGCGATGATGCTGACACTGACGCTGACGCGTCGCGTCCTGAGATCATCCTGGGCGAGATGGCCACGCTTACCGAGCTGGTTGTGGCGGTCTCCTTCGGTGAATGGGAGGCCGGCCGACGCGTGCTGGTAGATGCCGGCGTTGTTGACCCCCGCGCGGCGGGGCAGCTGGACCGGGCGTTGGTGCGACTCCAGGGGCCGTCGATCGCCGGCTACCTCAACGTGAATAGCCGTCGGCTGCCGGCAGCCCTCGCTTTGCATTGGGCCGGGTGGGAGCGTCGCAGTCTCGGCGTGTGGCGCGAGCCGGCATCGCAGGTGTCGGTGCAGATACCGCGTCGTGGCGGTTGGCGTGTACGGCGCGGACCGGCAATCAGTATCCCCGTTGAAGAAATCCTCATCAATGGTACCGCCCAACGGCCCACCGAGGTCGGAGGCGGGTCCTCGCCGGCGGCAGCGGTGGCGATGGGGGGGTGGGTCCGAGGGCTCAGCGTCTCGGATTTGCCGGCGCAGATGTTGCCCTCAGAGCTGACCATCGTCGTGACCCCTGGTCCGACCGATGGTGATCTTCGGGTACATGTGGCGCTCCCCTTTGCGTCTGAACGGGATGCACAGGTGGCCATGGTAGTGGCGCGGTTGGTGATTCCTCGGTTCCTGCAGGAGATCGGCGTCGAGCGGGGAGAACGGTTCGATATTCTGAGGTCTGAATCTGAACTGTATCTGGTGGGCATAGCACTGACGATAGACCAGCTGACGGACATGCTGAGGGAGAGAGAAGAGCAATGATTGCGGTCGTGGATTATGATGCGGGAAACCTTCGCAGTGTGGAAACGGCGCTGCGCCATCTGGGGGCCACGTTCCGGGTGACCAGTGATCCCCGGGACATACAAGCGGCGGATCGGGTGATCGTCCCCGGTGTGGGTGACGCGGCAGCGGCAATGGATCGCTTGAACGAGCTGG
>CAZNRF010000456.1:0-2735 GCA_964575075.1 uncultured Spirochaeta sp.
TTCATCCCCACTGTGTTCAGTCAGGGTGTTCCGGGCCCACTCCGGAAGACCCGCAAACTGATCGTACCGGGGGTTAAACTCGGTGAAGTTCATTGCCAGTTCCCTGCGAACCACCAACTCCTCGATGAACGAATCCAGATCTTCCCGGACTGCCTCTCCGAGGTGCGCATCCACCTGCTCCTGAGCGCGAAGTACGATCTCCACCGGTGAAATATGGCCGAAGTGCAGATACGGGCTCATATGGCTCGTGTGGTCACGGTCCGGAACGTTGCGGAGTTCGTCAAACCCGGAGAGCCGTTCCGTGAGAAATGAACTCAGCCGCTCTCCGGCGGCCTCCTCGCCCCCGGTAAACTCCGCCACCGGTCCGATCGCCGTGTTCACCGAAAAAAGCTCAGCCACATCCTCGGGGGCAGTGAGGCGTGCGAGATCTACCACCGGGAATTGGTCAATCCGTTTCAGCGCCGCCGGGGCCTCTCGGCGGTGATACGCCACTTCCGGAGGACGGGATAGAAACGCCTCCAGGTGGGGATGGATCTTACGGCGGAGGGTTGCTGCCGACCATTCCTGCTTTTCGCTCACCGTATGGACGGGCACCACCACGTTGGACTCCACCTGAACGAGGGGACAATCGATCTGCTCCGCCACGGTAGTGCGCCATTGGCGCTGAATTCTCGTATATCCCCGGTCGGTCACCACCGTACCTACCTGCCCGGCGACTGCGGATACCACCTGCGGCGCGTCCCCGAGGAGAACGGTAAAGGGGATGCCCCGAGAGGCGAGGTTAGTCGATACATCCTGGAGTCCCTGAAGCAGGAACCAGTAGTGACGGAGCGCCGCATCGGGATAGCCCGGTGAGAGGGCGAAGAACACCTGCAGCGACGTATTACGATGGTTTGCCAGATGAACGGCATACTCCAGCGCGTGGTTATAGCGCGTCCGAACCGATGCTTGCATCCAGTAGGCGATTCCCGGACGCCGAGGAACCGACCGGTCGTTGAGAAATGTTACTCGCTGATCCTGTGCCATTCCCTCCAAAATACGCTACGATAGGGGAAATGTGTGCACGGAGGAGCTCTTTTGGATGAAAAAAGTAACGCTATCCTGATCGTTGATGATGATCCGGTAGCGCTGGAGCTCATTGAGGTGAATCTGCGTGGTCTTGGATTCGGCGCAATTCTTACCGCGGAAAACGGAGAAGCGGCGCTCAACATCGTCCGTGAACGACCGGTAGCGGCGGTAGTACTGGATCTGTTTATGCCGGGAATCTCCGGGTTCGATGTGCTCGAGCGAATGAACGAAGAGCTTCCGTGGATTCCAGTGATCGTAGTAACCGTGAGCGATAGTGTGGATGCTGCGGTGCAGTGTATGCGCCACGGGGCGTTCGACTTCATGACGAAGCCGCTGGATCGCAACCGTCTTGGCAGCGCCGTGAATCATGCGATTCGCGTGCGGGATCTGGAAGGGCGCCTGGAGCTCCTGCAGGAAAGCTCGGAGGAGTCCGAGGGACCTGCGCACCCCGAGGTCTTTGCCGGCATCATTACGGTTTCGCCCCGAATGAAGGCCACCTTTCAGTACGTGGAAGCGATCGCCGCGAGCCCCCATGCGGTCCTCGTCACGGGAGAGAGTGGCACCGGAAAGGAACTGATTGCCCGGGCAATTCACGAGGTGAGCGGACGGGAAGGGCCGTTCGTGCCCATTAACGTGGCAGGGCTGGATGATGTGATGTTCACCGATACGCTCTTCGGCCATCGCCGCGGGGCATTTACCGGAGCGGATCAGAATCGCGGTGGATTGGTTGAGCGCGCCCAGGGGGGCACCCTCTTTCTTGACGAGATCGGAGACATGGAAATCAACAGCCAGATTAAGCTGTTGCGGCTGCTACAAGACGGGGAGTACTACCCGCTGGGCAGCGATGAGCCCTCCCATGCCCGCGTACGAATCGTTGCCGCAACCAACGCTGATCTGGTGGAAAAGCAGCGGCAGGGACAGTTTCGAAAAGACCTGTACTACCGTCTCATCTCGCACCTCATCACGATTCCCCCCTTGCGGGAGCGTCCGGAGGACATCGCGGTGTTGGCCGAGTTCTTCGCCAAGGAGACCGCCCAGGCCTTGGGAAAGCCGACGCCCCGAATCAGTCCCGCCGTGGAGGATATCCTTCGCCACTACGCGTTTCCCGGGAACGTGCGGGAACTGCAATCGATGATGGCTGATGCGGTCAGCCGGATGCGGGGTGATGCACTACCGGTTGCCGCTCTACGCGAGTATCTCGATCGGTCGCCGGATTCGGCGCTTGCTGCCGCGTCGACCGGAGGAGCCGTCGGCGGGGACGAGCGGTTCGTGTGGAACGGTTCTTTTCCCTCGTTGCAGGAAGTGGAAGACTACCTGATCGGCGAAGCCCTGCGACGATCCGACTACAATCAGACCGCCGCCGCCCGTTTACTGCGAATTTCGCAGTCCACACTGAGTCGTCGTTTGTCGAGGAAGCCTCCGGACTGATGCAATGCGCATGGCAATGCATATTGCATCGATGAGTTATGCAATGTGCATGTTGTGCAGTGGATCACCCGATTGCCTCTGATCACGATTCGGGTCGGTGATACGCGTATCTATCGGTAATACAAGCAAATAGCAATATCTCACTCTTCGTTGAAGATCTTGGCACGGATCATGCTTAGTAATGGGTAAGTAAAAATCGAGGTAAAAAACCAAGTAAAAATATCACCCCCTAAACAGCC
>CAZNRF010000457.1:0-2729 GCA_964575075.1 uncultured Spirochaeta sp.
GTTCGGCTCGATATCGCCGAGTCCCGCAGTGCCGAGCGCGGTGGTGCAGACAGCGCCGCGTCGCAGAGCGCCCCGTCCCGCAGCGTCGCGCCCCGCAGCCCCGAGTCCCCGGCGGGACTCCACATCCACCGCCGAATGCGCGTGAACCATGTGATCGAGGCGGAAGGTGATACCCTTCGCGCCATGATCGCCGGAGGCGCCGGGATCTACATCTCAGGGCCGCGGCCCATGGGCGAGGCCGCCCGCAATGCGATCATGTGGGCCCTGGGGGAAGACGCGTCCCCGGACCTGCTGGAGCGGTGGGATGCGGAAGGTCGGCTCCAGGTAAGTGTCTCCTAGCGAGCTCCGCGGCGCCCCGCCGGGTCTATACGTACAACCAGCGGCAGACCCGGCGTTCAACCGCATCCACCGCTGAGAGAACCATGGCCGCCAGAACTCCCAGCGCTACGATGCCGGCAAACATACGAGGGTAATTGATCATCACCCAGTTGTTCATGATGAAGTAGCCCATTCCATAGGTGGTGGCGTAATTCTCAGCCAGGAACAGCACGGCGATCCCGATTCCCACGCTGATTCGAACCGCGCTAAAGACGTGGGGGAGTGTGCTGGGCAGGTAGAGCCGCCGAAAGCGGGCCCCCGCTCGGAGGTGGAGCGTAGCGGCTGCGTAATGTAGCTCCCGGGGAATATTCCGAACGCCGTCTCGGGCGGCGAGGACCAACTGAAATACAACCACCGCCACCAACAGCACGATCTTCGACAGATCCCCCAGGCCAAAGAGCACCATAAACACCGGAAGAAACGCGATCTTTGGTAATGGGTAGAGCACGTACACCACCGGCGAGATCAGACGGTCGGCGCGGGAGCTTACGCCGGAGAGAATTCCTATCGGCACGCCCACCAGGAGCGCCACGCCGATGCTCGTCACCAAGCGGAACAGGCTCGCCCCGGCGTGACGAAAAATTGTCCCCTCCATGAGAAGCTGTCCCAGCACGGCAGCGACCACCGGGGGCGGCGGAATGAGATGGGCGCCGAGCGCGAGGGACAGCACCCACCACATCGCAACCACCCCCGCCAGCCCTCCCAGCGTGGTGATCACTCGCCGCTTCACGCCGTCTGCTCCGACGCAATAACCGCGTTGAGGTGTTTTCGGAGCTCCACCGCGAGGTCGTAGAAATTGGCGTGGAGCCGGGCTTCAGGGTCGGGGAAGATCGGATTGTGAAACTCCCCCGCCACATATCCTCGCCCCATGAGGATAATGCGGGGGCTCAAAAAGAGGGCCTCCTCGATATGGTGGGTGACGGAGATGACCGTTAAGGCGTGTTCCTGCTGAAGGGAGAGAACGACGTCCTGCAACGCCTCGCGAGTAAACGCATCCAACGCGGAACTTGGTTCGTCGAGAAGCAGGATCTTCGGCCGCGCCGCCAGCGTACGGGCGATGGAAACCCGCTGCCGCTCACCACCACTGAGCTGTCCGGGGTATTTGTGGCGCAGAGCACCAACTCCCAGTTCGTCCAGAAGATCGTCCGCCGGTGACACCGCGCCGGGACGGCACCCTAAGAAAACGTTCTCGTCCACCGTGAGCCACGGAAACAACGCGTCCCGCTGCTGCACCAGCCCCACAGGCGCCTCCGTAGACATGGAACCGCCGGTGGGAGTCAGCAGTCCCGCGAGACAGTGCAAGAGCGTACTCCTACCACACCCCGAAGGGCCGATGATGGCGCAGCTTTCGCCGCCCCCTACGAAGAGGGAGACGTCAGTGATTCCCGCGCCCCCCGGATACTGGTAGCTGAGCCCCGACACGGAGACCATCGTAGCGCTCAATTACCCGTACTATTCACGAAGCTGCGATCGAGAAGATCCTGCGGCCTCACGGCGAGGTCGCCGTCGATCACCTCATCCGTCCAGGCGATAATCCGCTCCACCGCTGCATCATCCGGGAGCCGCGGAGCATGGTAGGTGGGAAGTACGATCTCATCGCGGATCCCGGCGGGAATATTGGGAATGTTGGCCACAATCGCATCCCGAGCGAGATCTTCCCGGTTCCGAATATCCGCTGCGGCCCGGCTGTAGGCGCGCTGGAACGCGGCGATCTCAGCTGCCTTCTGGGTGCGGGCGGACCCGGTAAAGGCGATCACATCCGGACTAAAGCCGTCTACCGGCTCAAAGACTCGCCGTTCCAGGCCACGGGTGGCGCCCACCGACGCGATCGGCTCCGGGAACACACCCATATCCAGTTGTCCCGACACCACCGCCTCCAAGCGCGCCGGGACCTCATTGATAAACACCTTCTCCAGCTCGTACTCATCGGCCAGCCATTGGTCGGCCAGAAAGTTGGTGACGCTCACCTCCATGAGACCAATGGACACGCTGGAGGAGTCCTCCTCGGACACCTCGGGATGCACCATAATCGGAAAGACACCCTCTGTGAGCATCGTGGCCTTCAGGTCGAACCCACCGGCCACATTGACCGCAACCGCCACTAAGTCGGTCATAGCACCGTCGATCTGGCCCGTCTGCAATGCAGACTGGCGGTCCTGTCCGCTGGTGAACAGTTGAAACTCCACCGTCACCCCTTCGTCGACAAAATACCCCGCCTCCTGAGCCACGAAAAACGGCGCGGTATCCACCGCCGGCATCAGCCCCACCGTCAGCGCCGGGAAACCATCAGCATCCGTCGACCCCTCCGCGCTCTCACGCACCTCCGAATCCGCCGGCGGGGAGCCCGTTTC
>CAZNRF010000458.1:0-2720 GCA_964575075.1 uncultured Spirochaeta sp.
CCGCCGAACACGGCATTGAGGCGTGGAAGATCGGACGCGTCGAGGTTGCGCCGGCGGACTCTCCCGCGGCCTCGAAGGTTGGGTCGGAACTGGACTCCCAGATCGTCGGGCAGTCCGATGCCGCCTCTGTTAACGATCCCGGGATAGCAATAAGCGGCATTCCCGAGGCAGGGCCGCGGCCAGGATACGGACGGGCCGGGTATGAGCGATAGGTTTTCGCCGGCCGGTGATCCAGGGTCGGCTGCTCGCGCTGCTGCTCGCGCTGCTGCTCGCGACGGGACCGCCGATACCGCCGGCGTTCCGAAAACCGCGCCGGTCGCCAATGAGAACTCGGTTGACCCCGCCCCGGCACTAACCGTCCCGGCCCTGACGGTCCTGGCCTCGGGTTCCGGCACAACCTTTCAAGCGGTGGCGGATGCAGTCGCGGCGGGCGACATACCCTGCCGCATTAACCTATTGGTCGTCGACCGCCCCGGGACGGGCGCCGCCCAGCGCGCCGCCGCCGCCGGCGTTCCGGTGAAGCTTGCTGATCGAACGAAGCATCGCGGCCGAGCGCTGTCGACTGAGCTGGACCGCATCATTCCTCGTGAGACCAAACTCGTATTACTTGCGGGATTCCTCTCAATCATCACCGAGCCGCTTCTGACGCGCTTTCACCGGCGCATGATAAACCTACACCCATCGCTGCTGCCGGAGTTCGGAGGTGACGGAATGTATGGTCGTCGTGTCCACGAAGCTGTTATCGCTGCCGGCCGAACCGAGACGGGGTGCACGGTCCATTACGTCGATGCCGGGACCGACACCGGCGAGATCCTACTCCATCGGCGCATGCCGATCCTCCCCGAGGATACACCTGACTCTCTGGCCCGACGGATGCGTCCGATCGAACACCGAGCCGTTATCGAGGCGTTGATGACGCTGTTGCCGAACCTGCGATAGAATCACGACTCCCGAAGGAGCGACTATGAACGTATTGGTGGTAGGATCAGGCGGACGCGAGCATGCTCTCGCGTGGCGTCTTGCGGCGAGCGACAGCGTCTCTCAAGTGTTTGTCTCTCCTGGCAACGCCGGCATCGCCCAGTCCCCCATGGTGCAGTGCATCCCCGGGCCGGTGACGGTGGATCTCGCCGGCAGTCACGAGATCGATGTAGTGGTTATCGGGCCGGAGGTTCATTTAGTGGACGGACTGGCGGACGAGCTCCGCGCCGCCGGTTTCGATGTGGTCGGCCCCTCGGCCGCGGCGGCCCGACTGGAGGGCAGCAAAGCGTTCGCGAAGCGGTTCATGGACGAACACCGAATTTCCACGGCGGAGTATCGCACCTGCTCTACGGTACGGGATGCGCGTGCCGCGGTGGCGCAGTTCGGTGCGCCGGTGGTCATTAAGGCGGATGGTCTTGCCGCGGGGAAGGGCGTGTCCGTGTGCGACTCGGAAACGCAGGCTCAAGCCGCTATCGAGACGATCATGAGCGAGCGCCTTTTTGGAGCGGCCGGTGAAACGGTGGTGGTTGAGCGACGGTTGTCCGGGTTCGAAGCCTCGGTTATCGTTGGGGTGGACGAGACATCGCACGTGGTCTTTCCCACTGCTCAGGATCATAAGCAGATCGGTGAGGGCGGTGTTGGCGCCAATACCGGGGGAATGGGGGCGGTTGCCCCGAACCCCGCGATCAGTGAGGAGTTGTGGGAGCGGATCGATCGGGAGATCGTTCTGCCGAGCGTGACGGCGATCCAGCGCGCTGATTGGCTCTTTCGGGGTTTTCTCTTCATTGGCCTTATGATCGATGGGGACACTCCTCGGGTGCTCGAGTACAACGTCCGGTTCGGTGATCCCGAGGCACAGGCGATTCTGCCGCTGGTGAATGGTGACTTCGGGCTTCTGATGCAGGGGTTGGCTCAAGGGCGCCTTGCGGAGACGGCCCGGACAAGCGGGTTTGCCGTGGCGTCCGGGGCGAGCTGCACGGTGGTCGCCGCCGCCGGTGGGTACCCCGGTCCCTATCCAAAGGGAGACAAGATCGAACTGACGGTTCTGCCGGAGCCCAGTGACCTCACGGGTACGACCGAAATCTTCTACGCAGGAGTGGCCGCCGCCGTGGGAGACGGCGCGGAGCTGGTCACCGCTGGGGGCCGGGTTCTTTCGGCTGGCGGTGTAGGCGATACGATCGAGCAAGCGAGATGGCGGGCATACGCCCGCCTGCAATTGGTGCATTTTGATGGAATGCGCTACCGCACGGACATCGGAGGCCCCCCTGTGGTCGCCTCTGTCATCGAAGAAACCGACGTGCTGATGCTGCAGGCGCGCAAGCGCGGCGGCCTGGTGCCGGTGGTAGTGCAGGACACCGCCTCCGGAGACGTCCTCATGGTTGGGTACGCCAATGACCGCGCCTTAATAGCGACGCAGCAAACCGGATATGCCACGTTCTGGAGCACCTCCCGGAGCACGCTTTGGACCAAAGGAGAGACAAGCGGCGATCGACTCAGGGTTGAAGAGATTCGGGTCGACTGTGACCAGGATGCTCTCCTGTATCGGGTGTCCATGGAAGGTGGCGGCGTCTGCCACACCCGGACCGCCGACGGCATCACGCGACGCCGTTGTTTCTATCGCCGACTCCAGGAAAACGGCTCACTCGACAACGATGAGATTTGAAGGAAACCGGGGGCTGTATACACAACCTGGCGCGGGCGGCGTGATGAGCCCCGGCTTCAGGGAGGAGGTGGGAGGCCCT
>CAZNRF010000459.1:0-2714 GCA_964575075.1 uncultured Spirochaeta sp.
ATCCCCCTTCGCCACAAACAACCCGGGGGGAGCGCCGACCAGAATTCTCTTCCCCGCTCCAGATTCGCCGGTAAGCACGTTGAAACCCGACGTAAACTCTATTTCCAGAGCGTCTACCAGAATGAAATTGCGTACGGTGAGTCGCTCAATCATACGGCCCCCCTGACCAGTTGAGCTTGGTCCGCAATACCTCATAGAAGGTTCGCTGGTCGGATCGAATAATCTGCGCCCGCTCGCCACTGGCACGAACCACGATGTAGTCACCGGCGCCCAAAGGTGTCAGGCTCTGCCCATCTACCGTAAGTGCCACGTTGGTCCGTTGTGGTTGATCGATCGAAATACGAACCTCTTCGTCTGGCGGTAAGACGATCGGGCGATGGGAAAGAGTAAATGGGCAGATAGGATTCAGAATCATGGCGTCCATTTCCGGATGGAGGATCGGACCGCCGGCGGCCGCAGAATACGCGGTAGAGCCCGTGGGTGTTGCAACCATAACCCCATCCGCCTTATAGGTCCCCAAGTGCTGCTCACCTAAGGAGACGGACAGTCTGACCATTCGGGAGATTCCCTCAGACGAGACGACGGCATCGTTCAGACCGTGAAATCGACAGAACTCCGCACCGTTGCGATACACGCAGACCTGGAGTACAAGCCGACTACCCGCGACAATTTCTCCCGCTACATACGACGCAAAGGCCTCTCGCCATTCGCTATGGCCAACTTCACTGATGAAGCCAAAGTCTCCCAGGTTCACCGGGAGAATCGGTACCCGGTGCGCAGCAAGGACCCGACTTGCGAATAGTACCGTGCCATCACCGCCGAGGGTAATCGCGAGGTCGTATTGGCGTTCGATGGGGATATCATGAGCGACCCCCGCGTAGTGGAACGAATCTGTCTGTATACCCTGCTCTGAAAAAAACGACTCCATAGCGGAGGCCAGATCGTGCGCGTCCGGTTTGCCCGTATTGGCGATGATTAGAACTGACTGAATCGCATGCTTCATTCGTGCCTCACTACACTATACAGACCGCTGGGAGAGCCGTAAAGCTTCGGGAAGTCACGGCATCGTGGCAAGAATCCGCTCGATTGTCTCTTGTTCGCTCTTCCCCAGTGTTGGATACAGCGGAAAAAGAACCATTCGACCTGCCAGGCTCAGGGCATTGGGATACAGACGGGTCACGTCATGTTCCGCGTCAGAGAGGAGCGTTAACGCCGTATCCGGAAAAGCACGGCCGGCGCTCACCCCATGCGAACGGGCATACTGCTCAACATCTCGTGGGGAAGACTCCACGAGTATCGGAAGAGCTGGAAACACTGCCTCACCATCGCCCCCTTGGAGGGGAAGGGTATGCCGTCCACGCTGCACGGTTCTCAGAAATCGTGAAACAAGCTCTCGGCGACGCTCAAGAAACCGCTCGAGCTGACGCATCTGCGTAAGTGCCATCGCCGCGTTCATATCCGGCAATGAAGCCTCTCCGTATCCAGCATCGGTTGCCGCCGTCAATACGGATACTCGTTTGGTGTTGTTGGTAACTACCGTGGCGCCTCCACCGGCAGTAATGATATGTTCCGGCTCCAAACCAACAATCGTCAGTTCTCCGAAGGACCCGGCCATCTCGCTCCCGGTATGTCCACCCAACCCTTCCGATACGTCTTCAATCATCGGAACCCGAATCTGTCGTATTCCCTCCAGGTCAGGAATGAATCCAACCCGGCTATCTACGTAGATGCAATCTAAAGAAAGCGGTTGGTAGTCGAAGTCTAGAGGACTGGGCAAGATCGGTAGCCCGCGTTGGGTGTCGATCACGACCGGGGTGAGCCCAAGACGCTCTATCACTCGAAATACAAATCCGTTCGCCAGCGCTGAGATACCAACTCGTGCTCCCGGTTCGAGTCCTAAAGATGCAACGGCGGAACGTAGGGCGGATCCCATAGTCCGCATCGATACACCGCTGCGACGCCCGAGGTATTTGGCAACGCCTTGGGAGAACTCACGGGAGAGCTCTCCGGCTCCAATAGAATCTTCTGCTAGACGCCGAAGCACCGCATCCATATCGGCACGACGAATTGTCGGTCTATAAAGAGGTAGCATCAGCTGCTGTGCTCCCGCAATTAGCGAGCAAAGGTTTCCAAAGCCGCTAACTCACGAAGGTTAAACAGCCGGTCGATATCGAGGATGATCAGGTAGCCATCGTCACGCTGTACGACCCCTTCAATGTACTCTGCCCCGATGCCGGACAGCATTTGTGGAGGTTGCTGAATCTCATCACCTGATACCGTGAGCACTCGCGAGACCTTGTCGATGATGATCGCAACATGCATCCCATCCAGCCGGATAATCAAAAACCCACTGAGTAGCTCGTCTTCTTCCGCGAGGGCCGCCGGCTTGAGGTGAAAACGCCGATGAAGATTGATAACCGGAATTATTTCACGCCGCAAGTTGAAGATCCCCTCCACATAATTCGGAGAGTTGGGTATCGGCCGAACTTCTTTCGTTTCCTCGATGCTCTTCACCTGCATGATATCAATTCCATACAGCTCTTCACCCAGCTGGAATGTCACAAGCTGCAATTGATCTGTTTGAGTTGCCATGGGTACCTTCCACGGTAAGGATAGTTGCGACGCCGCTCTCTGACAAGCCTCACGCCATTTGGACACAAAAAAAACGTCTGGCGACGACCTACTCTCCCACCATGCGGCAGTACCATCGGCGC
>CAZNRF010000460.1:0-2709 GCA_964575075.1 uncultured Spirochaeta sp.
TGAGAAGCTCATCGAGCGAAAGTGGCGGTATGCCAGAGAATCAGTTGAGGATATATCTGATCTGCTCAAAGTAGAAGAAAACAAGAATGGTCTCTTAGAAATCAAAAAGGCAAAAGCTGACGCACCGTTCAAGACTATCTGGTATGGCAGCCGATATAACGCCGGTGATTACGGGACCAAGACGCTCACGAGAATGGGCTTTGTCAAAGGTTTGTTCGACTTTCCAAAGTCGATTCATACGGTACGCGACTCCATATACGCGGTTTCCGAATGTGACGATGTTACCATGGATTACTTCGCCGGCTCCGGCACTACTGGGCACACTGTGATAAACCTCAACCGTGAGGACTGCGGCTCCCGCAGGTACATCCTTGTGGATATGGGGGAGTACTTTGATACCGACCTCAAACCCCGCATTGCCAAGGTGATCTACTCCACCGACTGGAAGGACGGTAAGCCGCAGTCCCGGGATACCGGGGTGAGTCAGCTTGTTAAGTACATCCGCCTCGAGAGCTATGAGGATACCCTCAATAACCTCACCGTTCCGGAGCGGGGTGAGTACTCCTCTCTCCTCGAGCAGGGGGTAGATCGAGAGTTCCGGGAGGGGTATCTCCTCGGCTACATGCTCGACTGGGAGGCCGAGGTCGCCCGGATCACTACCGAGCGCTTTGCCCACCCCTTTAACTCAATCCTAAACGTAGCAGGGGATACCGTCGGCGAGCGGAAGCCCGTCGCCGTCGATCTGGCCGAAACCTTCAACTACCTCATTGGACTCACCGTGAAAACCCGGTACGAAGTTGAAGGGTGCCGTATCGTCGAAGGGTACGACCCTGCCGGGGATCACGTGCTCGTCGTCTGGCGTGATATGGACAGCACCGACAACGCCGCCCTCAACGAGCTCTTCCTTAAGCAGCGTATTAACATCCGAGATCGGGAGTTTGATCTGGTTTACGTCAACGGCGATAACAACCTCGAGAATATCCGCCGGGACGACGAGAGCTGGAAGGTGCGGCTCATAGAGCATGAGTTTACCGCGCGGATGTTTGCAGAAGAAAACTTCTGAGCGAAAAAAGTGTATATTTTTCGCTCACATTGAGGCATAGTGTAGTTGTGCAAAGCGCTATGGATAAAATAATTAGCAGGATTTATGGGAACGGGAGGGGTTGGTGCTTCTCTCAGATAGACTTTACTGACCTCGCGCCTCGTTCGACTGTCGATACCGTACTGAACCGACTCGCAGCAGCAGAGACTATTCGCCGTATCATCCGCGGCCTCTTCGACTACCCCCGCTACAGCGAACTCCTCGGTGAACTACTTGCTCCCGATATGCAACAGGTGGTGGCCGCGCTTTGTCGCAAGCACACCTGGCACGTTGTGCCCGACGGGCCTACCGCTCTTCACCTCTTGGGTCTGGACACCCAGGTGCCTGCACAGTATCGGTATCTCTCCTCCGGCCCCAACCGGGAATACACAATCGGCACGATGAACCTGCGGTTTGTCCACCAGAAGACGCAGCACACCGCAATAGACGACCATTTTGCGGCAACCGTCGTACAGGCGATCTTGGCGATCGGCAAGGATTCCGTTGGCGATCACCATCGAGAGGCGATCGCCGCGATCGCTCGTGATCGCAATCCCCGGCGCCTCGTGAAAGAGACGCGGCAGGTAACCTCCTGGGTACACGACGAGATCCTCACGATCGCCCAACTGGCGGAGTCTCAAGAATGATTCAACGCTACCTGGCTCTCTCACATGCGGAAAAGCAAGAACTGCTGAGTCAGACGGCGATCCGCTTGGGCGTCGATCCCGTCATCGTTGAAAAGGATTTCTGGGTGTGTGCTATCCTCCGGGAGATCTTTGCCCATTCGGAAATGAAGAACCACTTCATATTCAAGGGCGGAACCAGCCTTTCAAAAGTGTACGGCCTGATTCATCGATTCTCCGAAGATATCGACCTAATCATGGACTGGCGTCTACTCGGTCTTGGTCCGCCCGATCAAGACCCTTGGGATGCCGACCGATCGCGAACCAAACAAGATGCGTTCAACAAATCAGTGGCCGCCCGTGCCGAGGAGTATCTGCAGGGGCCGTTTGTCACGTTCCTTCGTTCCGTCGTTCTCGAGGGCGTTCACGTTTCGCCGTCCACCACGGTTCAGCAGCGGATCGAGATTCAGTATCCGGCGGTGTACCCGAGCGACTACATCCGGGACGGAGTACTTCTCGAAATTGGCCCGCTTGCATCCTGGACACCCTGGCAGTGGAAGACAATTGTGCCCGAGGTATCTCGGTTCTATCCGCAGATTCTCGGGGACAACCTAATCACCGTCAACGTTACTACCGCAGAGCGCACATTCTGGGAGAAGGTCACGATCGCTCACTGGATCGCCTCGAGCGGGAAGCCGATTCCGCCGCGGTACGCCCGCCACTACTACGACATCATCATGCTCACCCGAGCCGGCGTTGCAAAGAAAGCCGTCTCGGATCTGCCTTTGCTCCAAGCGGTCGTCGATTTTAAGCAGAAGTTCTACTGGAGCAAGGCCGCCCGCTACGATCAAGCGCGTCCCGGTACCCTCCGGATAGTTCCCGGTGACGCACAGCTCCCCGAACTCGAGCGCGACTACCAAAATATGGAGGCGATGTTCTACCGCCCGCCACCGGTCTGGTCCCAACTGGTGGACGAACTGCGAGCGCTGGAAACGGCTATCAATA
>CAZNRF010000461.1:0-2706 GCA_964575075.1 uncultured Spirochaeta sp.
GACCGGAGTACCGCCTGTGGGGACTTATACCGTCCACGGTACACCTGTTCGGCACCGACGAACCCTATTCCGGTTACAGCACCGATTGGCAACGCCGAGGGCGCACGGCGCCGGTATACTTCTTGGGTGCAGACAGTCTCGGCCGAGATATGCTGAGCCGAATCCTCTACGGCAGCAGAATCTCCCTGACGATCGGATTTATCGGCATCGCGATCTCACTCACCCTTGCGATCACATTAGGCGGACTGGCCGGCTATTTCGGCGGCAAAACGGACTGGCTTATCATGCGCATCGCCGAGTTCGTGATTCTGATTCCCGGGCTCTACCTGATCCTGTTTTTGCGGAGTCTGCTCTCCCGAGATATGGACTCCGGCCAGTCGTTTATCCTGATCACGGTGATTCTCTCCTTCGTGGGATGGCCGGGCAGTGCCCGGCTCATCCGCGGGCTTGTTCACAGCATCAAGCGGGAGGAGTTCATCATCAACGCGCAGCTCGAAAGCATTCCGCCCCTGGTGATCATCTTTCGGCACATCATCCCTCAGATGTCTTCGATTCTGATCGTTAGCATCACCTTGGGTATACCCGGTTTTATCCTGGGCGAGACGGTGCTCAGTTATCTTGGGCTGGGTATTGTGGATCCTGCGGTTAGCTGGGGGAGTTTGCTCAACCGTGAGGTCACCACGCTGGCCAACCTGCGAAACTACCCGTGGTTTCTCTACCCCGGTCTGTTTCTGCTGCTCACCACGTTGGCGTTCAACTTTCTGGGGGATCTGCTCCGGGATGTCCTGGATCCCTACTATCGCGAGCGGAGGATCGGCTCATGATGCTGACCATCGATAACCTCTCGGTTGATTTCACCACCGGTCGGGGAGCGCTCCAGGCGGTGCGCAACGTGAGTTTCAGCCTCGACCCGGGAGAGATCATCGGCGTAGTGGGGGAGAGCGGCAGCGGCAAGAGCGTCACCGCCCAGTCGATTATGCGATTGCACCCGGCAAACGGCCGCATCAACGGCGGGGAGAGTCGCTACCAGGGGCGTAGCGTGCTCGAAATGACGCGCGAGGAGCTTCGGGCGTTTCGCGGTCGGCAGGTCGCGATGATCTTCCAGGAACCTGGTCGCTCCTTCGATCCGATCTACTCCATCGGCAAGTCTCTGGCGGAAACACTGCGGGCGCACCAACCGGACCTCACCGAAGAGGAGATTCGCGAGCGGTCGATCACGCTTCTGGAAGAAGTGCACGTGACCAACCCCGCCGGACGGCTTGAGAACTTTCCCCACCAGTTCTCCGGCGGTCTGCTGCAGCGTATCATGATCGCTCACGCCCTGGCGGGAGATCCCGCCGTTCTCATTGCCGATGAGCCGACCACCGCCCTGGACGTCACGATTCAGGCGGGAATCGTCAACTTACTCATGGAACTGAGACGCCGCCGCAATCTGGCGATTCTCTTTATCACCCACAACCTATCGCTCATATCCAACTTCGCCGATCGGATTGTGGTAATGTACGGTGGCCTCGTGATGGAGCAGGGTCCCGCGCGAGACGTGCTGGCGCGTCCTCGTCATCCTTACACGGCGGGCCTTCTCTCGAGCCTGGTCACGTTCGGCGCGCATCACAGCGAGCAGTCGCTGCAGATTCTCCCAGGATCTCCACCGGATCCCACCCAGCCGGAGCCGGGATGTCCCTTTGCTCCCCGCTGTCCGCTGGTGTCCGAGGAGTGTCGCCGTGCGGTGCCCGCGGTACGCCAAGAGGGAGACAGCTTCGTCCGGTGTGTGGTTGAGGGTCTCAAATGATCGAACTGACGCGAGTAGAAAAGCACTACCCTCTGCAGGCGGGATTCTTCGCACGGCAGTTTGACAAGGTCTACGCGGTGAACGGCGTGTCGCTGCGAATCGAGCCGGGGGAGATTTACGGTGTGGTAGGGGAGTCCGGTTGCGGGAAAACCACGACCGCCCGCCTTCTGGTCCAAATGGAGCGACTCACCGGGGGAGAAATTCGCTTCCGCAGTCGTCACGGGGAGGAGTTTCAGCTCTCTCATATCGACCGTGCTCAGCTCAAACTCCTGCGCAGTAGGATTCGGTACATCTTTCAGGATCCGGCGCGGTCACTGAATCCGCGCATGAGCGTTCGGGAGGTGTTGCTTTCCGGTTACCGGTACTCCCCCCGTTGGCCGGGGCGGTCCCAGGCGGAGGCTGAGGCACGAGCCCTCATCCAGGACGTAGGACTCAACGCCGGCGATCTGGATCGGCGGCCGGCGGATTTCTCTGGAGGCCAGCGGCAGCGCATCTCTATTGCTCGGGCGTTGATCACCCAGCCGGAGGTCCTCATCTGCGATGAGGTGGTGAGTGCCCTCGATGTTTCGATTCAAGGTCAGATTCTCAACCTTCTGCTTCGTTTGCGGGAAGAACGGGGACTCACGATGGTCTTTATCGCCCATGACCTGGCGGTGGTCGGCTACGTGAGTGACCGCATCGGTGTGATGTACCGCGGCGTTCTGGTAGAAGAGGCGCCGGCAAAAGAGCTGATGGAACGCCGGTATCACCCATATACGGAGTACCCCTTCGCGGCGCTACCGAAGCTGGACGCCGGAGACGCCACTGCCGCCGCCGGACCTGGCGCCGCCGCCTGAGCGGACGCGGCCGGCCCCCGTGAGCCGGCTGCGCGAGTGGCTCTCTTTTCCCGCAGCGCGCACCCGCGGGCGAGTCCCCCC
>CAZNRF010000462.1:0-2699 GCA_964575075.1 uncultured Spirochaeta sp.
GGCAAACCCCTGCAGGTGCATCGACTGCAGCGCGTTCAGGGCGTCTCGGCGATTCCGTTCCCGCATGTCCGGCTCTATCATGCCCCCACCCTCGAGAACATCGACTGAATCTGCATAAACGCGTCGTCGATTACCAGTTCGAACGCCTGCACCAGAAAGGGCAAGATGAAGAGCATTACGAGAAACGCGACTCCAATCGCCATGGGAAAGCCCAACATCAAGAGGTTCATCTGGGGAGCGGCTTTGCCGAATAGCCCCATCGTCACCTGGAGGAGAAACAACGTTCCCAGTATCGGAAACGACAGGATCAGCGCCTGAGAGAACAGCAACGGCAACCCGGCGACTACCAGCTCATACAGGTCGCCCCGTGCCCCCGCGATATCCACCGCCGTGAGCGCCTCGAACGAGCCCATTACCCCGTGAAGAAAGATCCGTTGGAGTCCGCCGGACATAACAAATACCATCATCGCGATGATATTGAGAAACTGACCGACCAGGGGAATCTGAATCTGCGCCATCGGATCAAACACCTGGGAGGCGCCGAATCCCATCTGCAACGAGAAGAATTGCCCCGCCAGCTGGAACACCGCAAATACCACCACGAGGAATAGCGCGGTAAGAATACCGATCAGGATCTCTCCCACCGCCAGCAATATGAATGCCATGGCCGATTCGGGCACGAGGTATCCTGCCGCCACCACCGAGGGGTACACGGTGAGGCTCGCGAAAAAGGTGATCGCGACCCGGGCGATCCCGGGAATCGCCTGAGACGATACAATAGGAGCGATTCGCAGCAGGGCGTAGATCCTCACAAAGATGAGAAAGAAAACCGGCGCATTCTGTGCAATCGTCTCGAGTACCATTAGCCCACCATCTGCGGAATCTGATTCATGAGGCCCACGGTGTAGTTAATGAGCATTTGCATCATCCACGGCCCGAAGAAGAGCAGCGAGCCAAGAATCGCCGCGATCTTGGGCACAAACGTGAGCGTTTGCTCCTGAATACTGGTAGTCGCCTGAAAAATGCTGATAATGAGTCCGGTGACCATGCCAATGATCAGCGCCGGCGCGGAAATGATCAGGATTTGAAAGATTCCGGTCCGAAACACCATCACTGCGAAACCCAGATCCATCAGAAACCTCCAAAGCTGGCAACCAGCTGCTGCACGATGAGATTCCAACCATCCACAAGCACGAAGAGTATGAGCTTAAACGGCAGCGAAATCATGATCGGTGGCAGCATGATCATACCCATGGACATAAGTGTGGAGGCCACGACCATGTCCACGATAATGAACGGTATAAACAGCAGAATTCCGATTTTGAACGCCACGGTTAGCTCATGCAGAATGAAGCCGGGCACCAATACATAGGTGGGCACATCGGCCAGGGTGTTCGGCTGAGGAAGGTCCGCCATACGCATGAAGAGGGCAACACTGGAGGGGTCTGCCTGCATCTGGCGGAACATAAATACCCGCATGGGCTGCTCAAATCGCGTATACGCTTCCTCGAGCCCGATTTCTCCCTCTTGGAGTGGAAGGTACGCCTCTTCATAAATCTCGTTCAGCGTGGGCCACATCAGAAAGAGGGTGATAAACAACGCAATTCCCAGGAGGACCTGTGTCGGTGGCACCTGCTGCAGCGAAAGCGCCCGTTTGATGAAATCAAGCACGATGGCGATCCGGAGAAAGCTCGTCATGATGATGATCATCGACGGCGCGAGACTGAGCACCGCCAGAATCAACAAGAGCCGTAGGGAGAACGCTACCTCTTGACCGCTCTCCGGGGAGCGCAATTGCATGTCGATAAAGGGAATCTGAAGACCTTCCTCACCCTGGGCGGGATCGAGCAACGGATCGGCGGTGGTGTTTGCTCCTGGATTGCGCACGGATTGCGCCGGGAGCGACACCGACGCGATCATCGTCAATACCGAAATCCCCACTATGAGGACCATCCGGCGCTGCATCATCGCATTTGCCTCAGCCGGTCGTGTTGTGTTCGAAAGAAACCGCCCCCTACTCCTGCATCAGGGGACGCAGAGGGCGTGCTCCCGCTGGCGTGGCCATCTGACGTGGGAGAGGATCCGGTTCCGGGAACGGTAAGATTGTTAATCCATTGCCCCAGCATCCCTCCGAAGGTGCGTCGCGTTCCGGGATTGGCTGTGGAATGGGCCAGGACGAGTTCATCGATCGTTTCCTGATCTTCGACGGTGGTAAGCAGTTGGACACCGGCATCGCCGCCGCCGAGCAACATGACCCGACTCCCGATCATCACCACGTGGATAGCGCGGTTTCCGCCGAGGTTCCGAGAGGCAAGAATGCGTATGGGCGAGTCGCTATCATCCACTTCGGCACCAACTCGCCGCCGGAGCAACATCACGACCCCGTATACCGCCCCCACGACCATCAGCAGCACAAGCACCATACGAACCAGGTCCCAGATGCCAAACGCAGAGATCTCTCCGTCTTCCGTCGCAGGGTTGGCCGACCCGGTAGTATCACCGCCGGAGAATACCAGGTCTTCCTCCTGCGGACGCTCGGGGCGCCCGGGATCGGGTGATTCCGGTGCCACCGAGGGACTTTGTGACGACGCCTCTCCCGCGGTAGCGGCTCCTGAATCGGAGGACGCACCTGTGGATTGGTCGCCGTCGGACTGAGAATAGACGAGCTGTGCTGAGAACCAGAGCATGCCTACTATGAG
>CAZNRF010000463.1:0-2692 GCA_964575075.1 uncultured Spirochaeta sp.
GGCGATGTACCGCTTCGGCACCGACAAACCCGACCTGCGGTATGAGCTGGAGCTACAGGATTTTGCCCCCTTTGTCGAGGGCAGCGGGTTCGGCGTCTTTGAGAACGCCGTGGCCGGCGGCGGCAGCGTCAAAGTGCTGGTCGTTCCGGGGCAGGCGGAGTACAGCCGGAAGCAGATCACCGAGCTGGAAGATGTGGCCAAGACGTATGGCGCCAAGGGCCTGGCGTGGACCAAAGTGCGCGCCGGTGACGGACCTGCCGGCGGCGCGGGTGCCACGAGCCCCACCGGCGACACGGCGGCGCTTACCCTGGACGGCGGCATTGGTAAGTTCTTTGCCCCGCGGGCCACCGAGATCGCCGGAGCCCTGGGGGCCGGCGCGGGAGATCTCCTGCTGTTTGTCGCCGATAGCTGGAAGGTAGCCACCACCGCTCTTGGCGCCGTGCGCAGCCGCCTCGGCAAAGACCTGCAGCTCGCCGAACCGGGGACGTTCCGGTTTGCGTGGATCGTGGACTTTCCGCTCTTTGAGTATGACGAGGATGAAGACCGCTGGGCGGCGGCACACCATATGTTTACGATGCCCCAGGAACAGTACCTGGAGACGATGGAAGCGGACCCCGGCGCCGTGAAGGGTGATCTCTACGACCTGGTGTGTAACGGCTATGAGCTGGCCTCAGGGAGTATTCGTATTCACGATCCGGCGTTACAGAGCCGCATCTTCAGCATTGTCGGCTTTGATGAGGAAGAGGCGCAGCGGCGCTTCGGGTTTTTGCTGGAGGCGTTTAAGTACGGACCGCCCCCCCACGGCGGTATCGCCCCCGGGTTGGACCGCCTCGTGATGATTATGGCCGGCGAGGACTCGATCAGAGAGGTCATCGCCTTTCCGAAGACCGCCAACGGCCTCTCGCCGATGGACGAGAGTCCCAGTCCGGTGGACCCGGAGCAGTTGGCGGAGTTGGGGCTGCAGCTGGCGCCGGGATTGGAACAGCCGCACGGGGATCACGAGACGTAGAACGCCGCCGCTCTCGAAACGTGGCGAGCAGCCGTGGAAGAGCGGTGCCTCGTTAGCGCGACGAGGCGGGCGGAGCCTCGGGCTGATCAATAACGGGGTAGGGTGTGATTCGCGTGAGCACCAGCGCGATCAGGAAGATCGCGGGAATATTCGCCAGGAGCCGGGTGACGGCAAAGGTACCCCCCAAGGCCGCAAACTCGAACAAGAACATCGGCATCTTCGTTGTGGACCACGCTCCGACAAATACCATCACATTGAAGGTACTGGCTCCTTTTTGCATGAGAACCGTCGCCACCGGAAACGCGGCGTAGAGCGGCCCGGCGGCAACCGACCCGATGACGAAGGCCAGCGCCGCACCGCGAACGCGAGATTTCTCGCCCATATGGCGCATCAGTTGTTCCCGCGGAACCCAGACATCCATGAGCCCCAACAGAACAAAGATCGGTGGGATAACCAAGAGCATTTCCTTGAGGCTGAGTCCGATCGTTGAGACGGCTTCACCCGCTCGATGGGGCGCGATGATCGCAACGAGTCCCAGGAGCAGTGCGGCACCGATCGCTCCGGCAAAACGTCGCAGCAGCCCCCTGCTCACTCCCTGCGGGCTGCTCACGCCAGCACTCCCAGAACCACCGCAAGGACTCCCGCGACGGCAAGAGAGAACACCCACGCCAGAACGTTCCGCGTCAGCGCAACGCGCGTTCCAAACGTCTTGCGCTCCACCGGAAACGTGACGATTCCCACCATCATCAGAGAGGAGACAAATGCCCCGATTTGGAGGATCCCCGCTCCCTTCTCAAGGATAAGGGACGCCATAGGAAACGCAACAAATCCCGGCATCAGGGTAACCGCACCCGAGAGGGAAGCCACCAATACTCCCAGCACGCCCGAATCGTCACCCACCAGATTGGCGATGAACGTTGGTGTGAGAAACGCCAGAATAAGGCCCGTGACAACGATAATCATCAAGAACTCCGGCAGGATTCCGGCGAACGCCTGCCACGCCTTCTGGAGGGCCTGGGCGGTGCGGCCACGGTCCGAAAAAAACGACAGCAACAACGCCGCCCCTGCCAATATATAAAAAACGATCGTGAACACCTTGGTCTCCTTTGTAGTTACGGCATCGTGTGTCGTGACGGCATCGTGCCGAATACCATGCAAAGGTTCAACGCCGATAGACCCGTTCCAATCAGAATTTTTCCTGTCCCTTGACACATATTCCTTATTTGGCTATATTGCCAACAAGAAACAAGACAAGGAGTGTCCTATGACGATCCAAATACTCGGACCGGGATGTCCCAATTGCGAGAATCTCGAGAAGAACGCCCGTGAAGCGGTGGGCAACCTCGGAATCGACGCCGATTTCGAGAAAGTGACTGACGTCAACCAGATCGTGGAGATGGGTGTCATGCGTACCCCCGGTTTCGCAATCGACGGTGAGGTGCAGAAGTTCGGTAAGGTGTTTTCCGCCGGCGAAATCGAAAAGTCTCTCAAAGCCTACCAGGCACGGTAACAGGTTCAACGACAGAACATCCGAGGCGCGGGGGACGATATGAGTACGACAACCGAGAACTTACAGCAGACCACGCAAGGGTCCCGCGGCCCCTCGGCCTTTCAAGGGATAACTAGATGGCTCCGCGGATTCTGGGGTGAGAAGAAGAATCGTCTGCTTCTCGCGATGGTGGG
>CAZNRF010000464.1:0-2679 GCA_964575075.1 uncultured Spirochaeta sp.
TATCGGCGGTAACTCCGCACCCGATGGCGATTCCAATGGCGACCATCGGCTCCGGATTCATCGACAGACGGTGTCAACAGGTAGATTCTGACCCACCCTCTATTTTTTCTCCCCTTCGCAGTAAAGCGTCGAGATCATCGGGATTACGCAGCAAGAACAAGGGATTGATGCCTTCTTCCTCTAATATTTCCGCTGGCTGGCGTACGCTTGCCTTTGGAGTAGTTCTTCCGGGCGAAATTCCACCAGTTCTGGTAAGTCGTGATTTTCTCGAAAAAGTCCCGGCGCGAATGAAACATCTCCAAGTCGAAGAATTCCGTCTCGATCCGATCGTCGCTTGATTCGACATCGGCGTTGGGGGTTCGCGGTGGAAGAAAGTGATGTTCGTGGACAAGGCGTTCCATGTCGGTGTGGTAGCCGAATTGACGTCTCGGTGGGTGTACTGGTGGCGCGGCTCGAATTTGTTTGCAGCGATATGTGGAAGCCGTACCTGAAAGTGGTCAAGAAAAAAGCCGGCGCTCAAGGGGAGCCGCTGGTTGTTTTTGAAGCGCCCGGCGAACCGTCAGGTTCGCCGGGTGGAAAATTTGGCCCATGTGGTACAGTACAATTTGCGAGCGGTTCGGACGTACTTGCTCAAAGAGGAATTTCAGTTTTTCTGGCAATACAAGAGCGCTTGGTGGGCCGGGAAGTTTCTCGATCAGTGGTGTGCGCGTACGATGCGTTCTCGCATCGATCCGATGAAGCACGTGGCACGCATACTGCGATGTCACCAGCCATTGATCCTGAACTGGTTTCGCGCCAAGAAAGAATTTTCGAGCGGCGTCGTCGAGGGTCTGAACAACAAAGCGAAACTGACTACCAAAGAGACGTATACGGTTTCAGTACGTTCAAAATGCTGGAAATCGCTTTGTGTCATACGCTTGCGGACTTACCAGAGCCAAAAGGCACCCAAGAATTCTTTTGAAGAGGCAAATGTTTTATGGCAAAGGCTATAGTCATTCCTGTTAGCGCTGGTCGAAGTTGTTCACGTCATCGGGGCCGAGGCCGAAATCTTTCGAGTCCGGCTCGGTGACCCCGTCGGGGCCGAGCGAGAATATCTGGTAGGTCAGGGGGTTGTAATACACCTCAGTCGAATAAAACGGTGAGCTGGTTTGTTCCGTCGCGCCGGCCGATGTGTAATCCGAAGAGCGCACGTATCGATAAGGGTTGCCCCAGGGATCGAGCAGGTTGACATTGGTGACAGCCGTCGAAGACACTATCGGCTGGCCGGTGTGGTCGCCCATATCGTCAAACTGGGGCTTGATATACGGACCGAACCAACGAGGATCGGAAGGATTGTTGGCATCGGCGCTGGTGCTGTGCATCAGGCAGAGCATCAGGTTGCCGTTACCGTCTATTGGCGAGACAAAATGTTGTCCGCTCGCCGGTAGCGGCCCCGTATAACGACCGCTGAGGGGGAATTCGCCCAAATCCACCTCGTAGCGACTGATAGCCAGTTCCAATTCCTCGATCGTGCTTCGGGCCGCCACATAGCGGGCCCTTTCCAGGTAGCCGGTATAGACCCCCACAGCGATGGCCGACAAAATGGAAAGTATAAGGATGACAACCGTCAACTCAATGATTGTCAGGCCGTTATGTTTATTCTGGATTCTCATGATCCGCGATCCTTTCGGGATGCTTTCTTTCATTTTCAACATGCAGTGAAACCTGCATCAAGGCGACTCTGCAACCACATTATCAATATCAATAGAATGGTTTCATCTGTTCCTGGTCGAATTCCGCGCCGAATTCGTAGATGATATCGTCGCTCGGGTCTTCGTAGAGTTCTTCTTCCCCATTGGGGCCATAGCTGACGATAGCGTAGCCTTGGAGCTCGTCATAGATAGAGTCGCCGACATTGTTCAATTCACCCGTAAAGGCTCCGTCCCAGTCAGAGGGATTCTGGCTACGGACGCGGCTTTCACCAATGTATCCGAGACGGCTGTAGAAACGGTAAGGATTCCCCCATGGGTCCAGGGGCATGTCCTCCCGCCACCAATCCTCACTGCCGACCGCGGCACCCTCATCGACATAAACGCGCTGGGGATTGAGGAAAGGACCGTTCCATTCATTGATAAATCGCTCGGTACCCGATTCGCCAATTTCCAATTGCCCGTCAGCAATTTGAAGATTAACATTCCGGGTTGCGTGAATAAGATAGGTTACGGCGCCGATCTCGTTTTCGATGTCGTCAGTTGTAGTCGGATCAATATTGCCATGCAGATTGTCCAAAACCCTGATAGGAACGTAGTAACCGTGGATAGCGGCGCATTGCTGCATCGCTTCGGCAATGTTGCGAACTTCCTCCTTGGCCACAACAATACGGGCCTGCTCCATCCGGTTAAACGCCACTGGCAAGAGGATCGTGGCCAGAAGCGAGACAATCGCTATAACGACAACAAGCTCGGTCAGGGTTACACCACGGCTTGTCCGTTTGGATAGTGGATAGTTGTTTTTCATATTTGTACTCCCTCCTGGGGTCTGCCACTCCGGGCATACTGCAATTCTTTTTATTCTTAAGACCAGCGCGGATTAAGAATTGGCCAGGCCGAATATTACTGACCAAAAACGCGCCACAAGTCGTCGCTCTCAGGATCGCCAAGTGGATCGGAAGGCAAGCCATCCGGCCCAAGGCTGTAGATT
>CAZNRF010000465.1:0-2669 GCA_964575075.1 uncultured Spirochaeta sp.
TCCGGAATCCGACCGTGGCATCCCGGGTGATTTCCCGTGCGCCGGCGTTGGAGGTCATGATGAGAACGGTGTTGCGGAAGTTCACCTTGTGTCCCAGATTATCCTGGAGCTCCCCTTCCTCGAGGATCTGCAGCAGAATGTTGAACACATCCGGGTGCGCCTTCTCGATCTCATCCAGAAGGACCACGGAGTACGGTTTGCGACGGATCTTCTCCGTGAGAACACCGCCCTCATCGTAGCCCACGTACCCCGGAGGAGCTCCGACCAGACGGGATACGTTGTGCTTCTCCATGTAATCCGACATATCGATGCGGATCAGCGCCTCATCACTGCCGAAGAGAAACTCCGCCAGCGTCTTGGCCAGCAGGCTCTTCCCGACGCCGGTGGGCCCGAGGAAGATAAACGACCCCATGGGACGCTCCGGCGCGCTCAGTCCCGTCCGGCTGCGGCGGATCGAGCTGGCGATCGCCTGAATCGCGTCGTCCTGGCCGATAACCCGGCGATGAAGCTCCTCCTCGATATGGAGCAGCTTCTCGCTTTCCGTCTGGGCAAGACGCACCAGCGGAATGCCGGTGATCTCGCTGAGCACGAAATTCACGTCTTCCGCATCGACGATCGTCTCCTCATTGCGCAATGTCACTTTCCACTGACTGCGCAGCTCGTCCACCCGCTCTTTGAGCTGACGAACCTCATCTCGAACCGCGGCAGCGCGCTCGTAGTTTTGGCTGTTTACCAGCGCCAGCTTCTCCGAGTTGAGCCGCTCGATCTCCTGTTCCAGCTCAGCGATTTCCGTTGGGCGCACGCTATTGTTGATCCGCTTTCTGCTGCCCGCTTCATCGATGAGGTCGATCGCCTTATCCGGCAGGAACCGATCAGCGATGTAGCGCCGCGACATCACCGCCGCCACCTCGATCGCCCCGGGCGTGTAGGAAACGTGATGGTGCTGTTCGTACCGCTCCTTGATTCCTTTGAGGATCTGGATCGTGTCATCTACCGTGGGTTCGTCTACCACGATCGTCTGAAATCGCCGCTCCAGAGCAGCATCTTTCTCGATATACTTCTTGTACTCGTTGAGGGTCGTGGCCCCGATACACTGAATCTCCCCGCGGGAGAGCGCCGGCTTGAGCATATTACTGGCATCGATGGCACCTTCCGCGCCACCGGCGCCGATAATGGTGTGCAACTCATCGATAAACAGCACGACGTTGCCGCTGGTGGTGATTTCCTTCATCACGCGCTTGAGCCGTTCTTCAAACTCGCCGCGGTACTTGGTGCCCGCGATGAGACTGGCGAGATCAAGGGTCAGCACCCGCTTGCCGATGAGCACCTCCGGCGCGGTGCCGTCGATGATCTTCTGTGCGAGCCCCTCTACGATAGCGGTCTTGCCCACACCGGGCTCACCGATGAGGACCGGGTTGTTTTTGGTGCGCCGTGCCAGGATCTGGATGACGCGCTCGATCTCCCGACCACGACCCACCACCGGATCGAGGTTGTCTTCCCGGGCCATGGCGGTGAGGTCACGGGAAAACTCGTCCAAAGTGGGCGTCGTCTTCTTGCCGGACTGGGCGGTAGCGATCCGCCGCCGACCGCCTTGGTTCTGGCCCTGCGGTTGGCTTCCCGCCCCGGCGGTACTCCCGGCGGCCTGCCCGGTGGCGGATCCTCCACTGAGTTCCGATATCACGTCTCGGAGCATCTCCACCGTGATATTGCCGGCGGTCAGAAATTTTGCCGTTTCTCCCCCGGCCTCGCGACTACACGCGAGGAGAAGATGTTCCGTTCCGATGTACTCATGGCCGAGATTTCGCGCTTCCTCCGCGGAATCCTCCAGCACCTTCCGACCCCTCGGCGAAGGAGGTACGTCACCCAAGGTGAATCCTCCCCGCTTCTTGGGAATCGTATTTTCGAGTTCGATTTGCATCTTCGCCGGATCCACCATCAGTTTTTCCAGCGCCTTGTAGCCGAGTCCTCCCCCTTCTTTGAGGAGGGCCAGCATAATATGTTCCGGCAGTAGCTGGTCGGAATGAAACCGTTTCGCCTCATCCTGAGCCAGAATTTGGAGCACCCGTTGTGCTCGCTGGGTTAATCCCTTAAACATCCTTATTCTCCCGTTCCGGTTCTGCTCCGGTATATGTCCTTGATCAGTCGGGCCCGGCGTACATCCATCGACGAGCCATCGTCCTCGGTCACGGCAGCTACCTGGCTGTCATGACTCATCTGCATGAGTTCAGTTACCAACGCGAGAGATATCTCGGAGATACCTCCCGCGGTAACCGCAAAGCGAAGCACGTTGCACAACTCTACCGCTTCTGAAGCGTCCAGCCGTTGGGCGTGCAGCCGCGTACCCAGTGCACGATGACCCACCTCGGACACCACTCCCCCGTGGTGACGCCTCAGCCCAGCCCGCGCCCCGCGCTCATAATTTAATAACACCCGCGTGTAATCTGCAAGCGCCTGGAGCGCCGGCGTAGCGGTGCGGGGGCTGAAGGTGCCCCGCGGTGACGGGGGCGCCGGGCGCAGGGGGGTCGCGCCCTGGGTCGGTGCCTTGAACGGCCGGAGCGCGACCGGGCCCTCTTCGAAGAGCCGCCCCTGCTTCGCGTGGGGGGTCCGCGCGGGCCGCTCGACGATGCGGACCTCGGGCCCGAACAGCGTCGCGTCCTCGCCGGCCCGCA
>CAZNRF010000466.1:0-2668 GCA_964575075.1 uncultured Spirochaeta sp.
AGCGCATCTTCCCCGGTGAGTGTGGTCTCTACCAGGAGATCGATATCACCCCCCCGGCGGGCGTCGTTGGAAATGGCAAGTACTTTTGACCAACTCGTGGCAATTAAAATTGACCACCCCGGACACGACGTGTCCTGCCGCGGCGCCGCCTGACACAGTCAGGCGTTTGCCGGTTCCAGTTCCTCCTCGTTGGTTTCTTTCTGGTTATGCTGGACGCGATACGAGTCGCCGTCCATGGAAAAGATTCGTACATGATGCAGGAGTCGGTCGAGCATCGCGGTGGTCATGATTTCGTCACCCATCATCTCCGACCATTCATCAAATCCCTTGTTTGAGGTAATGATGATCGAGGTTCGCTCGTAGAGTTCGCTCACGAGGTTGAAAAACAGATTCGCTTCCTTGCGGTCGATTGGCGTGTACCCGATCTCATCGATCACCAGCACATGGGCTTTCATGATACGGTTGATACGGAACGCGCTGGTGCGGTTGATTTCACCGGTCTTCAGGAGACGCACCAGATTGCTCATTCGCTCAAAGACCACCGTATACCCGGCGTGCAGTGCTTTGAGAGACATCGCTATCGATAGGTGCGACTTCCCGATCCCCGGAGGGCCGAGAAACACCAGATTCTCGTGCATATCGATCCACCGGAAATCCAGGAGATTCGTTATATCGGTCTTTGCAATGCCGGTCACCCGATCAAAGTCGAAATCTTCCACCCGCTTCTCGACCGGGAGGTGTGCGGCGGCGAGGTTTCGCTTCAAACGTCGTTCGCCGCGATCGGTGAGCTCTGCTTCAAGGGTGCGATGCAGAAACGCTGAGAACGAGAGCTCTTCGCTGTGCGCCGCCTCCAGGAGTCCATCGAGCTTCTTCGCCGCGCCCTTGAGCTTCAGCGACTCCAGCAGTGCTTTCGTGTCGGCAAATGAGCTCATGCGGCACCTCCGACAACCAGGGAGACGATACTTGAGTAGTACCGTAGCCGGCGTTTGGCAACCCGGGGAGACTCATCAGTGCGGGCGGCAACGATCGGCCGCGCATGTTCCAGCAACGGTGGCAAGTCGCCGTCGTGGGACTCCCACAGATGCTCGTAGGCGTATTTCAGGTCCCCGGCGCCCACACTACCGGCCTCACGGCAAAACGAGACCGCCTCGGCAAGTATCTGCGGATCAGGATCGGTGTCGAGAAACCGGCGGAGTCTCCCGGTCTGCTCCTTCCAGTACCGCCCGTGCCGTGCTCGATTCTCTTTGAGGTACTCGTTCCACGCGGCATCTTCGCTCCCCGTTGCCAGTGCAGCATATGCCTCATCCGCGCCGGAACCGCGTGGAAGGCGATGTTGCTCGAGGACAAACGTGCCTCCTTTCCGCTCTGAGAGGCGGTGCACGGCGATTTCTTCCCCGGTATCCACGTCGTGGATGCGCAGGTGGAGGTGGTCTGAACGAACCGCCACGGTGTGTTCCACGTATTCGGCCGGTACCGAGTATCGGGTTCCGAGATACGAGATCATCCCTTTCTCATCGGCCTTGCGCGTGTCGGATTGCTCGGAGGGTCGCTGATCGTAGATGCTCTCTTTCACCACCCGCAGGGCTGGTCGCTCTTCGCGCTCAAGCACAACTGCGGGAATACGGCTGGTCGTCTGATGAATCTTCCCGTTGGCCCGTCGAGCCAACCACGCTGCCAGCGGCGCATGGATCTCATCCACCGATGTGAATCGGCGCGCTGAGAAAAAACTTGTTTTGACAAACTTAACCACATTCTCCACTTTTCCCTTACACTGCGGATCAGCTTTGCGGCACAGCCACACGCGAAGATCCTGCTCGCGGATAAATTGCTCAAACTCCGCGGTATGGCGGATCTCACCGCCGTTCTCGCTCACCGTCATCAATCGGTCCTGATCGATCACCAGCGTCTTCGCTCGTCCGCCAAAGTAGCGAAACGCCTCAAGGGTATGGCGGATAACCTCTACGGTGCGAAACGGATGATCCTGTACCGCAACATAGCGGGCACGACTCGCCGCGAGTACCGCCGCGTAGATGTAGGCCTTCTTTCCACCCTCAATACGTTGTTCACCGAAGTCAACTTGCATTTGATCCCCGGGAGCAAACTCCTCCTGCGGACGCCGCACCGGTACTCGTCTCGAGGTATCGATCGCTCCGGTTTCTTGCAGACTGCGGATGTAGTTTCTCAATGTTCGCTCCGAGCCCGGCAACACGCCGTGACGCTCTTCGAGTACATCGTAGATGCTCGAGCCGTGGACCGTTTCGCCGTCGCCGGCATTCAACTCTACGATCGTAATGATCTCTTCCCGATAGACATCAAACCGGTGCCGCCTGGTCAATGCCCGTTTCCGATATGCGTCGTATTCGCGTTCATCCATGTTCCAGAACTTCCTTACCGTTCCCCGGGCCAGACCCAGGTTACGGGCCGCCGCCGACTTCTCTTTCTTAAACCGCTTGTAGCGTTGGACATCTTCGTACACACTCACGGATACCACCTTGTGGTGCCCTCCTTGTTGCTAAGATTTCTCCAATCGCAACTTTACAGGAGGGCTTTCTTTTTCAGCTACCTGGTCATTCTTGTTTTCCGCGAGCTGGTCAATCTAGTTTACCGTTTCCACGAAGTGCAACGTCGTGAATACGGGGCGATCGGGTCTCTCGTCGGGAGTGGTGAA
>CAZNRF010000467.1:0-2652 GCA_964575075.1 uncultured Spirochaeta sp.
CCTCCGCAACCAGTGACGGTGGGCGGCGGTACATCCGAAAGATCATCTGGGAACGAAACGAGTCTATACCGGCGTCGATAGGCGCCCACGAGGCGGCATCGGTTCTTACCGCCCACGTCGCGATCGACCTTCCGAAGGACATGCCGGAGACGACCCGTCTCCGGACGGAACGTGAGAAGATCGACTGGCGCCTCGAAGTGGAGGCGTCGGAGCTTCCCGGATTTGAGTACAGTTTTTTCCTGCCGGTATATGATACCCGGAGCGCCCGGGTTCGAGCTGACGAGGCGCTGAGTGCATCCTCCGAGGACGCACCCGTGCCGAAAGGCGACCTGGACGCGTTAGGCGCCTATCGGGACTCGGTATGGGACGATCGCCTCGCCCGGGACGGCCGCCCGCTCCTGAAACGGCTTGCCCGAACGGTCGGTCCTCTCACCCATTTGACGCGCACCGAAGATATTGCGTTCAGTTGCATTCATGTCCGCGGTGACCGTCCTGCGCGGCGGCTCCGCCGAGGACTCGCGCTCCTCTTGGTGGTGATCGCTGTCGTCTTCAGCGGATCTTCGTCCGGTGGACTGCTCCTGGGTGCCCTGGTGCTCGCCATCATGGCCCGCGCCGCACGGCCGGTGGCGATCGGCGTATACGCCGACTCTGAAGGGTTTCAGCTCGATTCCGTGGACGGCTGGAAACGACGATCCCGTAGCTACCCCTGGGATCAGATCGGCCTGATCGACGACGTGGCGTTTTCCAACCGTACCCGGGACATCATGGTTCGCAGGCCACGGCGGCTGCGTCTCAACCTGGGTCTGCGGATCGCCTCAAGCCGGGAAGCGGAGGGAATCGCTGCGGCCATTGCGGCGGTTCGGGACCGGTACCGTCGATAGGATCCAACGCGGTGCGATAGCTGGAACGTGCCGCGGGCGGTCTTGGCTGGGGTCGATCCCCGATCAGATACCGACGCGGCCCTCTTCCTCGGCGGTAAACTCCAGCCGCAGTTCCACCGAGTCCGAAACGGATCCAACGTCCGATCCGCCGCCGACATACGGTATGGTGATACCAAAATCCTCCCAGAGGATCGTAGTAGCGGCGGTCCCGCTGATTCTCTCCTCCGAATCCAAGGAAAGATCCATATCGAAAGAGACCTCCGAGGTAACGCCTCGAATCGTCAAATCGCCGGTGACCGTGAGATCGACGGAATCTCCGGGCTCAAAACGTTCCGGAACACCCGAGACGTTGTCGGGATCGAAGGTGGAAAACTCAAACTCGTCTCGTCCACTTTGAAGGATTTCGGCACGAATCACCGTATCCCGCTCGCCGTCGGTCCACCCGCGGCTCTCAATGTCCACATCGAGGCTGCGCGTCTGGATGTCTCGCACGTTGATCTCGAACTGACCGACCCGGATCACATGATCGTCATAGTCGATCAGAAACGACCCGTCGATTTGTCGGGTGGTGCCCTCCACCATGTTCTCCCGGCCAAAGATCACCTCCTCGATGAGGAACTGCGCCTGTGACTGGCCGTCCTCCCCGGAAGTGACCCCGTACTGAATGATGCCGATCGCGGAATCATCCTCGGAACTGGTGGTAAACGACCGCTCCGCCTGAACCTCCCGGGAAATCTCACCGTCACCGGCGAGAATCCCGAGATACCCGCGATAGCCAAGCGCACCCACCACGGCAATAGCCAGAACTCCCAATACTATGTACAGCAACTTCTTCATCGTACCGGAGAAATTACTCAACTCTCACCCGAGCGCCAAGCGGAATGGCGTGCCGATCGAGGCCACGCTCCCGATTCCGGAAGAACCAGCAGGGCCAACGCGGTCGGTGACTATTCGCCTGGACGCCCGACGGGACGCAGGGGGACCAGCTTGAAGACCTGGCACGTGCCCGTGCGGAATGGGCATAACTGGATTTGAACCAGTGACTTCTACCGTGTGAAGGTGAATTTTGCCTTTTCCCGACTTTTACCGTTGGGTTTACAGAGGATAGAATCGACCACAGTTTCACGAAAGTGTTGTCAATTCTATCACTCGCTACCGACTACTGTGTACCGATTTCGACCATCCTTGATGGGGGTCCCAAGCATCTGATACGGACCGTAGTGCGGGGTTCCACACAATCTCAAGGAAGCGGACTATCCCGTTGCGTACTTCATGCAGCGGCAACCCATCAGTCTCTTGTTCAATCCGTCTGAGAAACGCTTTCCATTGAATTTCTTTGGATGGGTCTCGGAGAAGAGGGTCTCCCAATACGTCCGGTACCTCCACGGGAAGGTCCGTTTGCCGTCGAGAAAATGTGCGGCAAATAGACTCATATAACTCGGCGCAAGCGAACGTTTGAGTCCGGGCTAATGAGTACAGATCGTAAAAATCCTTCATGCGACTTGTGAGCATCCCGCGCGATATGAGTGCTTCAAACTTCTCGGCGACGACGCTCTCGAATGGATAGCCAAGAATGGTTGGTTGAGGTTGGTCGAGCATTGTGTGAACGACGATGTCTTTCGGTAGAGGGTAGACGACATCTCCAAATCCCATATCGATCTGAAGTGGAATCTTCGCCGAACCGATCCGCGTCGGTACCTTAAAACGGTAACCGTGATACGCATCGCCCTCTTTTATCTCTTGGTAGGTTGTTTTGTCGGTGTCGAACTCC
>CAZNRF010000468.1:0-2649 GCA_964575075.1 uncultured Spirochaeta sp.
GGTGGGAGACAAAAGATTCTCGCGGGAAGCGAAAGGTTGAAAGGTCGACCCGGAATCCCTCGGCCGGCATTACCCGGATCAGGTTCGTGGGTCGAAGCGGATCGCTTCCTCTCAGCCGGCCCGGCCGGCTCCCCGGTTATGAACGATCATTCCAATGCAAAAACCCCCGGTATGCTCGTCAAGAGCTCCAGTATCAGAACCAGACGATGTTGCCGGAAGGACTACCCGACCGGCCTGCCTTCCCGTACGGGGCTTTCTACTCCGGAAACACGTACTCGAATCGCGGGGCTTCAATCACCGTCCACGTGATCGCGGTCAGTTCCGGCATGTTCTCCATCGCCACGGATCCGGCGCGGAATTCATCTCGAACCCCCAGGGTTCCGCTGAGCTCGACCCACTGCCCGTCCGTCGGTGCCGTCGCCGCATGATCTGCCTGTGCCATAAGCCCCACTACCGCCGCGTCGGCGGCGCAGCACCAGATCGAGAGTCGCGCCACCACAAAAATGTCCGCCGGCCAGTCCGGTCGGCGATACACAAAGCCCGTGAGCTGTACCTCATCGCCGACGAAGCGGTCCGGGTCGTCCCAGATCAGGTTCACCCGCCGGGAGAACGTGTCGGTATCGATCAGGATCGGCCCCTCCGTTCGTGCCAGGTCCTCAATCGCCTCGCGCCGTTCCGGTGGAGGCGAATCCGGGCCCGGCGGCACCGGCCGATCGGCCGAGGCTTGCTCCGCCGCCGCCACCGCTTCCAGGAGGGCGGGATTCGGGGCGTCCACCCAGCCGGCTTCGAGCTCTTCCCCGTCGTCATCCCGGGGTGCGTGGACCGAGCCGGACGTCGACGGGTCGATTCCTCCGAGGGTGCCGCTCCCCGACGATACCGGCGCCGATCGGCCCGTGGTGAGGTCGGCTGCTTCGGCGGTCGTATCCCCCGATCCCCCGGCAGTGAAGAGGCGAATCTGACTGTAGTCGCTGCTGCTGCTTTTCGCCGCCGCCGGCAACAGGATAAACGGAACCAGCAGCGGCCACGCCGCCGCAAGGGATAAACCGCGGCCGGAGTGAGGACGCCGCAGTCCGTCGATCACCCAGATCACCGCCGCAAGGGCAAAAACCCCCGCTCCGATCAATGTGCGCGGCAGAATCCGCGGATTGAGGATTGTGCGGACACTGCCGTCGATCGCCGTCACCACCAGCAACCCGAATACTCCCAACGCGAGAACCGCGGTGACAACGCGCAGGCCCGTATCTTTCATGTCCACACTCCCTGCAGCACCGCTGCCATCGCCACGACGAGACCGGTAAGCAGAGCCGTGAGACCCGCCAATTGCTTCCCGGTGATCACCCCGCGCAACATGGCGGCGTTCTTGAGGTCCATCATCGGTCCGAACACCAGAAACGCGATCACCGCCGGCGCCGGCATCAGCGGCAAGAACGCCTTTCCCAGAAAGGCGTCCGCTTCGCTGCATACCGACAATATGAACGCCAGGGCGATCATTGCCAGGGCCGCCACAACCAGAGACGAGCTGAGGCGTGTAAACGCCTCCGGGGGCACCGCTACCTGCAACAGGGAGGAGAGGATCGCCCCGACCACAAAGTAGCGGGTCACTTCCAGAAACTCGTGCAACGTCGCGTTCACCACATCCGACACCGGATGCGCTCTGCGGACCCGCAGCGTGTCAAACGGATGCGGATGGACGTGGGGGTGACCGTGGGTGTGCCCTTTCTGCGGCGCGTCACCGCCGTGAGGTCGGCTCGTGTGAGGCCGCGGCACATCTGTACGATTGCCGTACATCGCAAAGAACACAAACCCGGTGATCATCGCTACCGCTCCGCCTCCCAGGAATCGTGCCACCACAAGATCCGCTCTCCCGGGAAACGCCGCTATCGTGGAGGCGATTACCACCGGATTGATAATCGGCACACTCACGAGAATGGTGATCGCGTAGGGAAGGGGCAGGCCCTTCTCGCGCAAACCGCGCACGGTGGGAACGATGGCACATTCGCACACCGGCGCCACCAGCCCGCTCAGGGTAGCCAGGGGTATTCCTGCCGGTCCCAGTTTTCGCGCGATGCGGGCCAGAAGCCCCGCCGGCAGATAGGACCGGACCAGCGCCGCCGCGAAGGATCCCAGCAACAGAAACGGCAGCGCCTCCAGGCAGAGACTGACTACCGTCAACGCAAAGGTGCGAAAGGAAGCCAGGTACAGGAACGTCCGGTACAGTTGAACACCGATCGCCAGGAGGGGGAGGCTTATGAGCACGCGCGATAATGCTGGTGACACAGATCCACTATGGGGAGGATCAGTACGAAGGACAAGTCCGGGCGGACGGCTGTAATGTGATCCGATTTACATCAGAACGAGAATCCCGTAGATCATACCCGGAGTACTCGCTGTGCTATCGATATAGCGCGGGTATACCGCTTCTCTGCTGAACCGGCCTCGCCGCCGCTGCCGGTTCTGGAACGGATCCAGAAGGACTTGTCGATTATCCGGGAGCCGGACTCTCGGCGGTCGAAAAGAAAGAAATTGAATCAGGCGACCCGTCGCCTTCCCGGGGGTGACAGGTGCGGGCGTTAGCTGCCCTCTTCCATGGCGCCAACCACGCTGGAGTACTTCTCGTGAATCATCCTCATATCGAAGGTGTAGAAACTC
>CAZNRF010000469.1:0-2638 GCA_964575075.1 uncultured Spirochaeta sp.
GGGGCAGTGTGCCTCCGAGCCGCAGGGGCTTATGTCGAAGATCCACACCGTCCGCGATTCGGTGGAGAGAGTTCGGGTGTTCAGCGTGCTCACGCTCAAACCGTATGACTTCTACATGCTCCCGGAGATGGAGGGGCACTTCGAACTGGCCAGCTGGTTTCACGCCCCGGGATCGCGCAAGGCGATCAAGGAAGGGCTCAAGACGGTAACCTACGTGCCCAACATGCTGCACCGCGCGGCCCTGGACCGGATTCAGGTGCGGCGGCCGGATGTCTTCTTCGGCACCTGTACACCGCCGGACTCCAAAGGATTTGTCTCACTATCTCTGGGTATCACCTACGAAAAAGACGTACTCGAAGCAGCGCGCCTGGTGGTGTTGGAGGTGAATGAAAACTTGCCGCGCACCTACGGTGACACCCACGTCCATATCGACGACGTGGACTTCTTTGTGGAGAACCACCAGGAGCCGCCGACGCTACCCTCACCGGAACCTACCGAGGTAGACCGGACGATCGGGGAGTATGTGGCGGAACTGGTGGAGGACGGCTCCACGATCCAACTGGGGATCGGCAACATCCCGAACGCCGCCGCCCTGGCGCTGCGCGACAAGAAGAACCTCGGCGTGCACACGGAAATGGCGGTGGATTCCATGGTGGACCTGCACGAACTTGGAGTGATTACGAACAAGAAAAAGAGCCTCTACAAGGACAAGTTCGTGTGTACGTTCGCCTTCGGGTCGAAGCGGCTCTATGACTGGCTCGATGACAACATGGCGGTGGAGTTTCAGCGGGGCTCCTGGGTGAACGACCCGGCGGTGGTCCGCCGGAACTCACGCATGGTTTCCCTCAACACGTGTCTCAACGTGGACATGACCGGCCAGGTAGCCAGCGAGTCGATCGGAACCCGGCAGTACTCCGGCACCGGAGGCCAAACCGACACGGCGGTGGGGGCCAAGGAGGCGTATGACGGACTGGGCAAGTCGATCATCGCCTGCCGAGCGACCGCAAAGAACGGCACGGTGAGTACGATCATCCCGACGCTCCCGGAGGGAACCGCCGTGACGCTCCACCGGAGCAACGTGGACCACGTGGTAACCGAATACGGGATTGCCTACATGCGGGGGCGCACGGTGCGAGAACGAACCCGAAACCTAATCGCCGTGGCGCATCCCGATTTTCGGGAGGAGCTCACGCGACACGCGAAAGAGCTCGGATATATCTGAGTACATCAGAAAGGGAGATATAGATGAAAGACGTAGCAATTGTTGCCGCCAAACGGACGGCGATCGGAACGTTCGGCGGGATCTTTTCCGGCGTATCCGCCGTGGAGTTGGGAACACACGCGCTCAAGGCGGCGATCCGGGATGCCGGCCTCGAGCCGGCGCAAGTTGAAGAGGTGATCGTGGGCAATATTCTCTCCGCCGGCCTCGGCCAGAACGTGGCCCGGCAGGTGGCGGTCAACTCCGGCATCCCGGTGGAGGTGCCCAGTTATGCGGTAAACAAACTGTGCGGCTCGGGACTGAAATCGGTGACGCTGGCGGCAACTGAGATCGCCGTGGGGCACGCGGAGATTATCGCCGCCGGAGGAACTGAGAATATGACGCAGGCCCCGTATATCATGCCCAAAGCGCGGTATGGGGCAAAGATGGGCGATACCACGATGGTGGATATCATGCTCAAGGACGGTCTCATCGATGCCTTCCACGGATACCACATGGGAATTACCGCTGAGAACCTTGCGGATCGCTGGGAGATTACTCGGGAAGAGATGGATGCCTTTGCCGCAGAAAGTCAGAATCGGACGGAAGCCGCCACGGACGCGGGCCGGTTTCGCGATGAAATCGAGGCGATCGAGATTCCGCAGCGAAAAGGGGACCCGATCGTTGCCGACACAGATGAGCATTTTCGCCGCGGGGCGACGCCGGAGGGCCTTGCGAAACTCAAGCCCGCCTTCCAGAAGGATGGGCGTGTCACCGCGGGAAACGCCTCCGGTATTAACGACGGTGCCGCGTTTGTGGTGCTCATGAGTGTGGAGAAAGCGCGGGAGCTCGGTATTACGCCCATGGCGGTGATTCGCGGCTTCGGTTCCGCCGGGGTGGATCCGGCCTATATGGGCTATGGGCCGGTCCCCGCTACCACGGTAGCTCTCAAGCGCGCCGGCTGGACGCTACAGGACGTGCAGCTCGCCGAGCTCAATGAGGCGTTTGCCGCGCAATCTCTCGCGGTGCTCAAAGGAATGGAGCAGGAGCTGGGTGGCATCGATCCGTCGATCGTCAACGTGAACGGCGGTGCGATCGCGCTGGGCCATCCGATCGGGGCGTCGGGCACGCGGATCCTGGTGACGCTCCTCCATGAGATGAAACGTCGTGACGTGGCGCGGGGCCTGGCAACGTTGTGTATCGGCGGTGGTCAGGGTATCGCCCTTCTCGCAGAGCGGCCGTAAGCGGGCGAACGGAACGGGGCTGGGGCATATTTTCCTGGTTCCAGACCTTCACGGCGCGCCGGAAAAGCGTAATATTCTAACAGGCAATGGCAATCAGATCGCGAGAAAAAGCGCTGATTCTCCTCACGGCGGCACTGTTTGTCGTCCTGCCGCTCTCCACCACCACCGCTCAAGACGCGCTCCTCCTGCCGATCCA
>CAZNRF010000470.1:0-2633 GCA_964575075.1 uncultured Spirochaeta sp.
CAAGCTGCAGGAGGCGAGAAAGGACACCCTCCAGGCCGAGGGTATCGACCACAACGGAACAGTACCCATACCACTCGACTCGTGGAAGCATGCATGCAAAGAAGCTGGTATTGACCGGCGGCGATTCTCAGAAGCTAAGAGCGCGTTACTGAAAGACAACGCCATCTCTATACAAAGTGGTTATGTCTCTACCTCTAGTCCTGATTCTAGTCCGGCGTCCGGAAGTGTCCGTCCGGTTCCCCTAAAGGGGGAAACCGGACAGGACGGACACTCTTCCGGGGACGTTTCCGGACAAATCGGACATAAACCGGACACTAAATCGGACACTATTCGGACACCAAAACTAGACGGTAGAGACCTCGCTGACCGTATTCACGCGGCACAACTCCGAGAAGTTGAGGCGTACAGCGAAGAGGAACCGGACCCGCGGGAGTTCATAGAGGATGCGGAAATAGGCAACGAAGGAGACGAAGATGCAGAATATCCGCTGGTTTGAACAAGTAAGAGAGCCGTTGGCTCTTCCAATTTCACTACACATATGCTGAGCGAAAAGGGGTAAGAAAATGACCGAGAAGGAAAAGAACGCGGCGGCAGTCGCCAACATGCTACGAGAAATGGAGGGTATCCGAATTGACCCGGATGACCCGGTAATGCGCGCAAAGATGCGCGTACCAGCTGGACCAAAGGAGGCTCAAGAAAATGCAGAGCTTCGGTTGGCCCAGCGCAAACAGGGAGGGGAAAATGGCAGTGACCAGTAAGGACACGATACGTGCAAAGCTTATCAAGTGCGGCGCCTCGAGCGTTCCGGACGCCGCTATAGAAGCTTTTCAACGGGGGCAACGGATCATGGCAAGTAGACGAGCCATGGAGAGCGGAACGAACAGCGAGGCATTCAAAGAGATGGAAGTAAAAGCAGTAGCCGCCGGAAAGCGGGCGGAGGAGTACGAAATGGGAAAGACAGAGAGCTCCATTGAGGAGCGGGTACGCAAGATTGAGGATAACCTCAGCACGATAAGCAGCGGTCGAAAGATCGCGCCGAAGGATCCGAAGAGCTACGAGGCTCCTACGGTTTTCGCCAAGGGTATGCGCAAAGATACGGACCCGCTCAACTGGGCGGCCTACATCAGAGGTTCGCTCACGAACAACTGGAAGCACGCCGATCGGGAGCGAGAGATCTACGACACCCTCACTACCGGAAGCGGATCCGGCGATGGACTTGTACCGAGCATCGTCGGGTCTGAGGTGATTCTCGACCTCCTGGGTGTCTCGGCTTTAGGTGACTCTCTCACCCAGATGGTTTACCTCGAAAGTGGTGCGATTCAGGTGCCACAGGAAACCACCGCCGCTTCTGCCGAATGGGCCGACGAAGGTGACAGTCTTAGCGACGCAACCGAGGTTATTGGCTCCGCCTCTATATCACCTCATAAGTTGGCCGTCTATCTGACTGTCTCGAATGAGCTGGTAGAGGACGCTCCACAGGTAGCCGATCGGCATATCCGGCAAGCCCTGCTTAACAGTATGGCGAGAGGACTCGATAGTGGTTTCCTCAACGGCACCGGATCAGACAATCAGCCCACCGGGCTGTTCGCTGGTAGCCCGACTTATGCGGTCGACAAGGCCAATACCACGTTGAGTTTTGACATGATTACCGAGGCCGTGAACGACATCCTGGGAGAAGGCGGGGTTCGCGAGAATATCCGGATCATCGGGCACCCGGATGCATTTACCTACCTAGACGGGCTAAGGGAGGACACCTCGAGCGGTGGTTACCTCCAGGCTAGTGCACCCGTCGAGCCTGGTCGCGTAATTACCAACAAGGTGGCGGTTAGTACCGGTACTCCAGACAGCACGGATCTTCTGATCGGTGACTTCCGCCAGGGTGTTACCTGCTATAACTTCGGTAACTTCAGGCTGGCCGTGGATCCGAGTGCGGCATTTCAGAGTGACTCGATCGCCTTCCGGCTAACTCAGCGCGTGGACTTCCTCGTGCAGTATCCGGAGCTTCTGGTCCGCCTCGACTCGGTTGACCTCGGTTAACTCTAAACGGTGGCTCCTCTCCCTTCCGGGGGAGGGGGGCCTCAATCTCTGGGAAGGGGAGACAGGAACCGTCGTGGGGCCGCAAACTTTTGCGCCGCCGAGTTTTTTAGGAGGTTTTTATGGGAAAGAGAGGACCGACACCGAAACCAACTCAATTGAAGCGCCTGGAGGGGACGTACCGCCCGGATCGGGCCAACCCGAACGAGGCACAGCCGGATGCGGCCGGAGCGGAGCCGCCGGAGTGGCTCAGGGGTGACGAGCAGCGGCGACGATACGTCGAGCTTGCCGCACCGCTCTTGGAGGCGGGATTACTCACCGAAGTTGACGTGAGTACGCTGGTAAACCTTGTCCGCCTGGAGCTCCTCGCCGAACGCCTGGAGGAGACCATATCCGTCGAGCCGGTTCCCGGGAGCCAGGGGCAGCCGACAGCAGACCCGCGATGGTCTCACCTTTTGGCGCTACACAAACAAACCGACATGCTCCGCCGGCAACTCGGGATGACACCGAGCGCCCGGACGAGCGTGAAGGTCAGCGAGCAGCGGGAGATTGATGACACTGAGGAGTGGCTTCGGACATACTCGAAGGCATGGTAACGG
>CAZNRF010000471.1:0-2629 GCA_964575075.1 uncultured Spirochaeta sp.
CAGTTTCAGATCCAGTGTATCAGAGGATGAGACTACAACCTTTGAGGAATTCGCATGGAATTCAACCAGCCAGTCAGGATCCTACCAGTTTTCTGGTGGTTATCAGTTGGATTTCAGTTCGAGTTCCGATACGAGCGCGACGATAACCGCGGTTGACGCAGACAATGAGCCGTCGGAATTTGACGCATCGCTTGCGTTCAGTATTGGCGGGGGCATTTCGGTCTTTGGCACGGCCGAGCCCGTTACTGGAAGTGGGGACGCCATACGATTCATCTTCTACGTGACCTTTAACCAGTCTGAAAACTTCACGTTTGACGAGACGGATGTTAGCTCGTTGGAAACGTTGTTTGGAGGGGCTGTAGATGAATCCGAAATTGAAGTGAGTGGCTCACTGCAGCTTTTCGATGGGTCCGGTTCCGAAGTGGCTACGAAGACATATTCTTCGTTTGATGAATTGGAAGCGGCAGGCGTGTTTCAATGAACCCGCTCGCTTGACGCAATCCCACCGGTCGGGATAGTGTATGGGTATGCAAAGGCTTGGTATGCTTTTGACAGTCCAGAGTTCCCGGCTGACCCGCCAGTGGTGGTGGACCGTATAGTGCGGTCCGCTGTGGGAACATTATTTCCGCGGATCGCTTGAGTGCGGTTCGCGGTGGAGGAAAGCCGCGTGAGAACGCGGCTTTTTTTGTACCCGGATGGGTTTGGCGACGGGCGCAGACAGCGAGGTAAGGAGTGGTGATGGATCAGCAGAATCAGGTGATTAAGGTGCTTTCCGGGGAGCGGTTTACTCCCTATGCGCTGGCACGGAAGCTGAAGGCGCGGGCGATGTTGGAATCCGCCACCTTTGACGGAGGCCGGGCGCGGTACTCAATGCTTATGGTGCAGGAGGCGTTCCGCGTGTTTCAGCGTGGTCAGGAGGTCTTCTTTGATGATGGCGATCAGCGCTACCGGATTAAGAGCAAAGCGAAGGACATCCTGGACGTACTCACCTACTTTGCGGACCAGCACCAGCCGCCGCGGCAGGACTTTCCGTTTCCTGCCGGGGGCATCGGCTTTTTGTCGTACGAGTTCTCCCGCTATTGCGACACGATCACGTTTCAGGAGCGGGTTGATCCCGAGGGCTTGCCGGACGCGCTCTTTCTCTTTGGCCACGTGCTGGTGATCTTTGATCACTACAGCGATCTCTTGTACTTGATCGGACTTAACTACAAGGAGCATGCAGTCGACCTCGACAAGGCGTTGGCGGATACGGAGGCCGCGATTCACGATCTCAACTTCAACTACCTGCAATCCACGGGAACGGAATATACCGCCGAACCGATGGATGATGTGGATGATCGCTCCCGCTTCGAGCACGGGGTTACCAAGGTGAAAGAGGAGATCGTGGCGGGAAATCTCCTGCAGGGGGTGCTTTCGCGCCGCCGCCGTATTAAGACCGATATGCCCGCCCTGGAGGCGTATCGCCGGCTGCGATCCTCCAATCCGGCGCCGTATCTGGTGTATCTGGACTTTGAGGAGTTTCAGCTCTTTGCCGCCTCCCCGGAGATGCACGTGAAGGTGAAAGATCGCCGCACCACGATGCGGCCGATCGCGGGGACCCGGCGCCGGGGCGCCTCCGAGGTGGAAGATCAGGCGCTGGAGCGAGAGCTCCTGCGGGACGAGAAGGAACTGGCGGAACATCTGATGCTGGTGGACTTGGCGCGTAACGATCTGGGCCGGGTATGCGCGCCGGGGTCGGTGCAGGTCACCGCGTACCATGAGATTGAGCGCTACTCCCGGGTGATGCATATCGTGAGCCAGGTGGAGGGCGATCTGGCCCCGGGACGAACCGGGATCGACGCCCTCCGCGCTACGTTTCCGGCGGGAACGGTGAGCGGTGCTCCCAAGATTCGCGCCATCGAGACGATCGACGGCATTGAGCCGCAACGGCGGGGGTTTTACGCCGGTGTGGTGGCCTACGTGGAGCCCGGAGGCAACATCGACAGCTGCATCACGATTCGCGCCGGACTGCGTATTCGGGATCAACTGATCCTGCAGGCCGGGGCGGGGATCGTCTTCGATTCCAAGCCGGAACGGGAGTTTGTGGAAACCAATGAAAAACTGGCCGCCCTTATGCGGGCGGTGGGACTGGAGGCGGAAGCATGATTGTACTCATCGATAACTACGATTCGTTCACCCATAACCTGTATCAGTATCTCTCGCAGCTGACAGACGAGGAGATCCGCGTGATTCGCAACGACCGCGTGACGGTTGATGATATGGCGCGCATGGAGCCGAGCCGCATTGTGATTTCCCCCGGACCGGGGCGCCCCGAGGATGCCGGGATTTCCGTGGAGGCGATCCAGCGGTTTGCCGGAGAGGTTCCCATTCTCGGGGTCTGTCTTGGCCACCAGGCGATTGCCCAGGCGTTTGGGGGGCGGGTGATCAGCGCCAAGGAGATCGTCCACGGCAAGACCGACCGTATCACCACCGACGGTCGCGGCGTCTTTCGGGCGGTAAACTCCCCGGCGGAGTTTGCCCGCTACCACTCCCTGGCGGTAGCTGAAGCCGACCTGCCGGAAGAGCTCGAGATCAGCGCCCGCGGGCAGGATGGGGAGATCATGGGCATTCGCCATCGCGAGTTCGTGAT
>CAZNRF010000472.1:0-2627 GCA_964575075.1 uncultured Spirochaeta sp.
GATCAAGGCATATTCTTCATCCGTGAGGGAAAAGGAGATCGTCCGCTTGCTCATGTAGTGATCAGCTCCTTTTTGAGTAGCCGGCGGATCCCATCCAAGCCCCTCTGATAGACAAGGGTCTTTAGATAGATACGAGTCTCTCCGTCCGCCGTCTGGAACTTCTGCTCTACTACCCGAAACCAGCCGCGATCGATATACTCCTGGTAAGGCTCGTTGTCTCCCCGGAGTACGCCTTGATCACGGAGGAACTGAAAAAGCTTATTCCGGCCGATCCCCACATCCAGAACCTTGGCTGCCTTACCGATCTCGATGGCGTCTTTGCTGTCGGTAACAGTGTCAAAGAACTCAACTTTGTGGCGGTTGCGCTCTTTCTCCTCGACCAGGTCCGCGTAGGCACGAAGGGCCTGGGGTAACGTCTTGGGGATCTCTGGGAGATAGGCTCCGGTCTTGCGGATCTGAGGGAGGACCTCATGGGTGATCCATCGCTTGAATCCTTTGGCTTCCGGTTTTCGGCTCCGGAGGATCAGAGAGTATAGACCAGCTTCGCTTACTACGAGGGTGCCGCGCCCACCAACTTCAGGATTGATGATGTTCGTCTTCAGCCGCTTCAGCTCGTCCTCGTCAAGGCCACGAGTTCCCTCGGTGACATTTCCAAGGCCCAGAGAATCGCAAACGTCCTTTGCAACCCACCATGGTTCATTCTCGATCTCAACCACACGGACGCTGTGACCTCGGTACTCAAAAGGAATCAGATTCATTGCGGTGACTCCTAACTGTTGAAAGGAACTACGTGGCTACCTTCTTCCCCGAGCACCTCATCAACATACTTCAGCACTGCTGTTCTGTAGATCCACTCTTTAGACCGACCCAGGCGACGCTTCGCAAAGTTGATCCGCCGTTTCTCGGAGTCTGTGAAGTATGCATAGAGATGAGAGTACCGTGGCTCGTCCTCAGACTTTTGATCTACTTTATTAGATGCTACGTCTTGCATGGATCTAAGCTTATCCCCCTCTGATCTACACGTCAACAGGGAAATGTGCACTTTTTGTTGTCGACTTTAGACGTATGGTCTATAATTAGTTCATGGGAGGGGAGCAAAGGTGAGGAAAATGTTTGATCCGATCCTGCTCCCAGAAAAGCTACGTCAGGCCCGGGAGTTTCGGAACTACAGCCAACAAGGATTAGCAGATGCCTTGAAGGTCCACGTCACATCATATAACAAATGGGAAATCGGCAAGAACCAGCCTAACGCTGTCGTCTTGGCACAGATCGCCAACGAGGTACGGCTGAAGCTCGACTATTTCTTCACCGACATGTCCCCGAAAGATGCCGACCTGGACTATCAGGACGAGCGTTCGGAACTCGAGCGCCTGTCCTATGCCGTTTACGAAATGCGATCAGCTCTGTCCGTTGCCGAGAACCACGGCGATGATCCAATATTGCAGGCAGCTGAAACAAACCCTACGATCAGAAAGCTCATCGAACGCACCCGCCACTTGGACGAAATGCGGCTTCAGAGAATCTACGACAAGATTGATGGCTATTTGGACGGCCTGGATGAAGCTGAATCCGTGAAATCGCAAAAAGGGGAAACCCGGGCGTCTTGACGATTATACGTTACCAGTATCGAGAATCGGCCGAGAGGGTTCTTTTTGAAGAAGAAAAAACCAAAATCTTTAGTGAGTCGAGGCCAGGTAAAAGGCGCGAAATTCCGTTCCGCCGTGAGTGCGGCGGAAAAGCATAACTCCGCACTTGTCTTGCTCGCTATTGCGGCAGTGTTAGCGGGATGTGAGTCCGCTTCGTCCAGTGCTCGTTCTGGTGTTGAAGAGACATTGAGACTTACGTGTTTTACGACAGAATCCGTGTGGGATCTTACACGGGAGGAGGAAAGCATGAGAATAGGGTTTAGGATAGCCTTTGCTGTGATCGGAGCAACTGCGCTCCTTTCGTGCCAGACGACGGAACCGATCCCGGCCGGGGAAGAAACGGTGAGCCATGTAGTCCAGACACCAAACGTCACCGCACAAGAGGCCTACGGCCGTTCGCTCCAGTGGGCCGCGCAGACGTTTGTTTCCGCTCAGGATGTGCTTCAACTGACTGATGAAGAGAGCCGCCGCATAGTTGGCCGTGGAGCAATCGACGTCAATTATGGAGGCCTGCGTCCCTTGAGAACCGAGTTTCTCTTCACCATCGAGAATCGGGAAGGGCGCTCTAGAATAGAGCTTTCTCAAGTCTACCTTGACGACATGATGGGAACAACCCCGCTTCAGGCGCCCGTCGATGACAAGAAGAGCATGGACAGTTTCCGCGCTTCGGCGGAGGAGTTAATAGTCGATTGGGAGGCGTTCCTAACGTCTGAGAATATCACTGATGCGGACTGGTAGCCAATTTACCCCCCCCTATTCCTTCTGGAATGACCGAAAACTGTATGACTAAGTGTATGACTGAGCGTGTCCACGGCGGACCTTTTGCGGCATTGTTTGTCACGGTAGCTAGTGCGCATCCGTGCTGTAATTCACGGTATCGCAATGGTTTATTGTGTCTGCGTGTGACACTGAGTGACGTACCGCGACACCCTGGAATGCCTTGAGGGGCTAGTGACCGCAAGGTCGTGGAGGTTCAAGTCC